>DATEMI010000147.1:0-6221 GCA_035275665.1 Terriglobales bacterium
AAAAGGGCGAGCCCCAGTCGATATCGGCTCAGAAGAGCAGGAACCATATTGATCTGGTGCTCACTCCCATCCAGTCGGATTCGACCACGATGGAATTCGACGACAAGCCGAATTTCTCCATAGCCGGCGTGACCGATTGGAGCGGCGCCGGCGGACATGGCTCCGAAACGGGACTACGCACGAGCGAAGCTCTTACCAGGCAAACGCTCGCGCTCAGCTCAAGCACAACGAACGACGGAGAGCCGGTCTCAGCGAATGGCGAGAGCGAAGCAGCGCTCCGCGATGAACGTGAACAGATTCAAAAGTCTCTTGCTGGCGGTGATCAGGCTGATTTGCATCGCAAGCTGGGAGATATGGATGAGCGCCTCAAAGATCCGGTTGCGGCGGAACACGAGTATGAACAAGCTGTCCACATGGATCCGAGCGAAGCTAATTACTTCACTTGGGGAACGGAACTCCTGTTCCATCGCGCTTCTGCCGCCGCAGTTCAGGTTTTTGATAAAGGAATCGCAGCGCATCCGAAGTCGGCGAGGCTGCACGCTGGTGTTGCCGCAGCGCTGTATGCCAATGGATCAGTTGAGCAGGCGATGGCGAGTGCTTGTCGCGCTTCTGATCTTGAGCCCGATCGTGTTGAGTTCTACGCGTTCTTGGCCGAGATGGAAAAGACGGCGACCTCCACATCTCCATGCATTGCTCAGGACTTGAAACGCTTCCTGACTCTCCAGCCCGAAAATGCGTTGGCCAACTACTACTACGCTATGACGTTGTGGAACGAGCAACGCACTTCGCCTTCATCTCCACAAGTCGCCAACGTGGAGAGACTCTTGGAGAAAGCACTTAGCCTGGATTCCCATTTCGGAGAAGCCTTCCTACAGCTCGGACTGCTTCGTGAACAAAATGGCGAGGCGGAGCAGGCAGTCAGCGATTTTCAGTCCTGCATTGCAGCGTCGCCTGATTCGGCCGAATGTCATTACCGATTGGGACTGGCCTACCGACGTCAAGGTGAGGCCGCAAAAGCGGATGCAGAAATAAGGAAATACCAGCAAGCGCAGTCGGCGGAAAACGCCGACATCGAGCGCAAGCGAAACAGCCTTCGGCAATTTTTGGTCGTGCTTAAAGACCAGCCGGAGTCAGTTCACGAAAACCGAGTTCATTAATCAAACGAGGTGACTGAATGAGCAGTTTCTCGGGCAGGATGCTGTGTGTCATCGTGATGTTCATGGCCGCTGCAGTCACAGGAGCGGCGCAATCCAGCTACGATCTGCGTTCGCCGGACAATCGCATCGAGCTTAGGATTCGCACCGCCGATCGGGTTCATTACGACGTGTTGCTGAACGGCAGAGCGCTGCTGGAAAACTGCACGCTGTCGTTGGATGTCGAGCACAAAAAGCTTGGCCTTGCTCCGAAGGTGCTCGATGCTAAGCAGCGCAGCAACGATCAGATCATTCGTCCGACGATTCGGCAGAAATTTGCTCAGCTTCGGGATGCCTACAACGAGCTGCGCCTCACGATGGACGGCGGCTATGCCGTCACCTTCCGCGCGTACAACGAAGGTGTCGCGTACCGTTTTGAAACTTCGCTGCCGCAGCAGCAGGTGAAGGTGTATGCGGAAGAATCGAACTGGAACTTCCCTCAGGACTCGATTGTGTATTACCCGCAGGAAGACAGCTTTTTTTCGCACAACGAGCGTAAATACACCCCACAGCATCTGAGCGAGATTATTCCTGCCTACATTGCCACGCTTCCTGGCGTGGTGGATGTTGGGGGAGGTGCAAAGGTGGCGATCGCCGAATCCGATGTCCACGATTATCCGGGGCTCTGGCTAAAGGGCACGCGCGGCACTGGACTCGCGGCGACGTTTCCGCCGTATCCGCTGAAAGAGAAGCTCGAAGGTGATCGCGATTTCCGCGTGGTCGAAGCCGCGGATTACATCGCCGTCACTTCCGGCACGCGTATGTTTCCCTGGCGCGTGGTCGGTGTCGCTGAGAAAGATGGCGATTTGATTACCAATCCCATCGTCTGGCTGCTTGAAAGTCCTTCGCAGGTTCAAGACACATCATGGATCAAGCCCGGCAAAGTCTCGTGGGACTGGTGGAACGCCAACAACGTGTATGGCGTCGATTTCAAAGCGGGAATCAATACCGAGACTTACAAGTACTACATTGACTTTGCCGCGAAATACGGACTGCAGTACATCATCCTTGACGAAGGTTGGTACAAGCTGGGCAACGTTCTTCAAGTCGTTCCGGAAATCAACATGGAGGAGCTGACGGCTTACGCGCGTCAGAAGAATGTCGGCATCATCCTTTGGGTGGTCTGGAAGACCTTGGACGATCAGCTCATTCCCGCTCTCGATCAATATGCCAAATGGGGAATCAAGGGCATCAAAGTCGATTTCATGCAGCGCAGCGATCAGCTTGTGATGAACTTCTATGAGCGCGTGAGCCGCGAGTGTGCGAAGCGCAAGATGCTGGTCGACTTTCATGGAGACCAGAAGCCGGCGTCGATGACGCGCACCTGGCCGAACCTCATCAACGCAGAAGGCGTCCGCGGAATGGAATGGAGCAAATGGAGCGCCGATGCCGAACCGGAGCACAACGTGACGCTTCCATTTACGCGCATGTTTCTTGGTCCGATGGACTACACGCCGGGCGCGATGCGCAACACGACGAAAAGTACCTTCGCTCCAATCTTCGGACAGCCGATGGCCCTGGGCACGCGCTGCCATCAACTGGCGATGTACGTTGTCTATGAAGCGCCGCTGCAGATGCTCGCCGACAGTCCAACGAACTATTTGCGCGAGCCAGAAATCATGGACTTCCTTGGGCCGGTTCCAACCGAGTGGGATGACACCAAAGTCCTCGACGCCCGTATCGCCGATTACATACTCGTAGCGCGTCGCAATGGGAAAGACTGGTGGGTGGGAGCAATGTCGGACTGGACGGCACGAGATCTCGAGGTGGATCTATCCTTCTTAGGCGATGGAAACTTCAGCATGGACGCTTACCAGGACGGAGTCAACGCAGATCGCGCGGGCAGCGACTATAAGAAGATTACGAGCCGTGTGACAAAGAACGACAAGTTGAAAATCTATTTAGCTCCCGGAGGCGGCTGGGCCGCACACATTCAGGCGCGCTAAAACAACATCGACAATCGCTGCAGACCCAAATGGAAAAGAAGAAAATCGTAGCTAGTCTCATCCTCATGACATTCCTTGCGTCCGTCACTCTCGGGGCCCAGGATCGTAGCTATGGGCGATCAATGGCGATCACGCCCAACGGCATTGCTGCCACCAGCTTCACGCTGGCTTCGCAGGCGGGAGCGCACATTCTGGCCAAAGGCGGCTCGGCAGTCGATGCCGCCATCGCGGCCAACGCCGTGCTCTCGGTGACCGAACCGATGATGAACGGCATCGGCGGCGATATGTTCGCCATCTATTGGGACGCAAAGACCGGCAAGCTCACCGGCATCAATTCCAGCGGATGGGCTCCCATGGCGCTCACGCCCGAGCATCTGCGCTCCAAAGGCATTACTAGCATGCCAAGACACGGAATCGACAGTGTCACCGTTCCAGGTGCGGCTGCCGGATGGGCGGCCATGCACAAGCGCTTCGGCAGGCTTCCGTGGAAAGAGCTGTTCGAGCCGGCGATCTATTACGCTGAACACGGCTATGCGGTGCCGGAGATCATTCACGACTACTGGGAAAACCAGTACTTCACCGACGAAGGCAAACGTGTCTTTCTGCCCAACGGACATGCGCCGGCAGTCGGCGAAATCTTCGGCAATCCTGATTATGCGAAGGCGCTGCGCCTTCTAGCCGATCAAGGAGCGGACGCCGTTTATCGTGGCGACATCGGCAAGGCCATAATCGCCACCTCCAACGAGCTCGGCGGGACGATGACGCTCGACGATCTTTCCCAATTCAGTCCGGAATGGGTGGATCCGATCTCGACCGATTACCGGGGCTGGCGCGTTTACGAATTGCCTCCCAACGGTCAAGGCATGGCCGCGCTCTCCATGTTGAACATCATGGAGCAGTTCCAGCCTGCGGCTGACGGTCCGCAGGGCACGGCCGAGCTGCACAAAAAAATAGAGGCCATGCAACTGGCCTACGCCGATCTGAAGCGGTACCTCGCAGATCCGCGCATGGCCAAAGTTCCCATTCAGGGACTGATCTCGAAGGAATACGCGGCTCAGCGTGCCAAGCTGATCGATCCCAACAAAGCTCGCTGCGATTACGGTCCGGGAATGCCTCCAGGCAGCGACACGACCTATCTCACGACAGTTGATCGCGACGGCAACATCGTTTCCTGGATCAACAGCAACTATTCGGAATTTGGCTCGGGCGTAGTGGTGAAAGGAATGGGATTCCCATTACAGAACCGGGGCGCTCTCTTTGTACTTGAACCCGCACATCCTGACATCATCGCCGGACACAAGCGTCCCTTCCACACCATCATTCCGGCATTCATGGAAAAAGGCGATCAGCACATCGGCTTCGGCATCATGGGTGGCTACAACCAGCCGCTCGCGCACGCGCAGTTCGTGTCCAACCTGGTTGATTACGGAATGAACATCCAGGGCGCGCTCTCCGCGCCGCGTTTCACTGTAGGCCGCGATTTCTGCCACATTCTGATCGAAAGCCGCGTGAAGCCTCAGGTAATCGATCAATTGCGTTCAATGGGACACAATCTCGAAGTTCGCAAAGAGTACTCGGCAGCGATGGGTCGAGGCCAGGCGATCCTGCACGATTCGAGTAAGAAGATGAATTTCGGCTCTTCGGATCCGCGCGCCGATGGATCGGCGGAAATGGAGATTCCAGATTTTTCGCGGTAGCTTTCTCAAGAATCGAACACGGAGGGCACGGAGGAATGCTGATCCAGTTTAGGTCCGATTACGCAATTGTGCCGATGCTTGGCTGAATTGTGGTGAAGAGGGCAGTACGACCGTGGCCTCTTGGTCAAAACGGTGAGCGATCTGCGAAGCAAAGCCTCTGTGACCTCCGTGTCCGTCGTGTTCAAATTCTCAGCAGTCGGGGTTCACAAGTTGGATAGGAAAAAGGATAGAGGCAAAAAAGTGGGGAGCTTTTCGAGCTCCCCATAACAGAAGCGACAGAGGCGATACGTGAGAGTTGGAGGTAAGCTGCTGCTCCAGAGTTGCCTCGGGATGAACTTTCTGTAAATTCTGGTACCTGAACGGCATCTGCGCCATTTTGCGTCAGTGAAGCAGGCCGAAAGCGACGTACACCCCTCCGGATTTCGAGTTCAAATCCTTGCCCCCTCCGGCCGCGATTACTATGTACTCCCGACCATTCACCTCGTAGGCAATTGGCGTAGCATTGCCCGCGAACGGAAGCCTCGTCTCCCAAAGCAATTTGCCTGAAGATTTGTCGTATGCGCGAAATTTTCTGTCGTAATCTGTCGCACCGATAAATAGAAGCCCGCCGTCGGTGACCAGCGGGCCGCCGTAATTTTCTGATCCTGTGTCTTTCAATCCCTGCGCCGCAAGCTCGGGATATTCTCCCAGCGGAATCTTCCAGGCGTACTCGCCGGTATCTATATTGATTGCGCTTAATGTGCCCCACGGTGGAGCGACTGCCGGGTACCCGTCCGGATCCAGAAAGCGCGTGTATCCCGAAAACCGATATGGCGTCTCCAAAGCGTTTGCCTCGCCGCCGGCCAGTTCCTTGTTTGCGCCGCTGATCACGTAATCGACGAGAGCTTTTACCCCATCTTGCGACAAGTTAGTGAAGGCCGGCATTCTCCCGCGGCCCTTCCGGATCACGGACGTAATCGCCGATCGGCCCGAGCGCCGGCCAATGCCTTGCAAGGAAGGAAACAGCGGTGGAGAACCAGCCATGTCGTCTCGATGACAAATCGTGCATTGCTGCTGATAAATACCCCGTCCGCTGAGTGGATTGGCGGAGTTCTTGATCAGCCGCGCATACCAGGCCATCTCATTAGCATTCACGTAGAGCAATCCCGTTTCGGGATCGTACGCCGGCCCGCCCCATTCCGCGCCGCCGTCGAATCCGGGAAAGACCACGGTGTCCTGCTTCGTGCTCAATGGCACGAACTGGCCCGCACTGCGCAGCGTTCTGAATTTCTCCACTGCCCACCGATTCGCGGCAGGAGTGCGGTTGGTGAGCAGGTCTTGAGTCAGCAACTGCCGCGCGTAGGGAGCAAGCGCGCCGGGCAGCGGCTGCTCCGGCGCCGTAACCT
>DATEMI010000148.1:0-3492 GCA_035275665.1 Terriglobales bacterium
GCGTCAGTTCGAAAACTGGGAATTGTAACAGTGAGAATGGACGGTGTGCCGTCTCGGCGCCGGATCGCGGGCTGGTTACCTGCAAGTCTGCAAGAATCGATGAGATCTGGTCAGTACCGTTCCCGGTAGTGGGTGTGATAAGGACTTGGTCGTCGCAATCCGCGACACACGATCTAGCTGTCAACACGATTCATATGTGACAAGATGACTCACCCATTCGCTGCCGCAAACGGTACTGAGGCACTTTCCGACTTCAGCAGACCGGCGGCTGCAGCGACACCGATCATGGCGGCTCCGGCGATGAAATATCGATCTTCGATGTGGGGAAAAATAATGATGTGCCCAGCCCACGAAAGAAGCACAATGTTCACCAGACGTTGGAGGCGCTTCGGCGTTCGTGATGAGAAGAGAGCAATCGCTGCGATGAACGGAAATACCGCTACGGTGTTCTCGCCGGCCTCATCGACCATGTCGTGCGCGGCGCTGAAGTAGTCGCTCCCAGAAATCTTCGGAGAAACCTCAGCCGGATTCACAATTGACGTCGCCGTGTTCTGCATCAGCACGCTCCATGGATAGCTATGTTCAACGTGGTTGATCGTCAGCACGATTGCGATTGCGGTCACAGCGGCGAGAGCGGCAGTGGCGCGAATCCGCTTGCCGCTTGCTCGAAATGTCTCAACGCCCAGGAAGATCAACACGAACAGAACGTTGTCTGTCCGGAGAGTAAGTGAAAGGAGTAAGAGCGCGATTCCGATGAGCACCGTATCGCTCTCGATCGAGACAAAAACACCGAGCAGAACTATCAACGCGGACAGAGCATCGGGCGATCCTGTTCGTGCGCAGGTGAATAAGACCGGAGCAAGGAGCAGCAGGATCGCGCATACGGCAGCTTGAATCTCGCCCAAGTAGCGCCTCAACCAGCGTTGCAGCAAAATGCCAATGAAGAAGAATGCTGATGCCGAGATGATGCGCGTTGCCTGCACAAATCTAATCCCAAAGCGATGCAGGGCGGCAAGAGTCCACGTGTACAGCGGGCGAATCTGATAGAACCGCAACTGCTGGCGAAAATGATCGGCATTTTGCGCAACATCGCGCCGAAAATCCGAACCATTTGCGATGTCGGCATAGTCCTCCTCAGGTAATTCCGCACGAACCGCAGAGTACGCCTCCTGCTGAATCAGCTTTGAGTCATGCTCGTGCAGAGCAATCGCCGAACCGACATACGCGACGAGGTCCCAATCGTAGTAGGGGACAAAGTAAACGATGAGCGTGATCCCAAGGAGCAGCACGCCAAAAACGACTCTCGGTATTAGTTTCATCTCGTGGACAAAATTCGGAATGGATCCAGCCCAACTTAAATCACAGCGCAAGTCGGTACCGTCCGCGGTAGTGGATGGGTGAACCAGTGGTGAAACACCGATCCGCTATCGCGGACGGTACTGACCTGTTCTCTTCTACAATTAGCTTTTCATGCTCCGGCGAAGAATCTGGGTTGGTTTTTCGGTTATTGTCGCGGTCCTCCTCAGCCTGGGATTTCAGAAACCTTCTTCGCGGAGTGGTCCGACTTTCTACAAAGACATCGATCTTATCCTTCAGCAGCATTGCCAAACCTGCCACCGCGTCGGCGAGATCGCTCCCATGCCTCTCGTGACTTATGCTGACGCCCGCAAATACGCGGCAGAGATGAAGAAGATGACGAGCGCGCGCAGGATGCCGCCATGGTTTGCTGATCCTAAAATTGGCAAGTGGGCGAACGATCCTTCGTTAACCGACGCGCAGATCGAGGCGATCTCAGCATGGGCCGACGCCGGAGCTCCGGTGGGTAATCCACAAGACGCTCCTCCACCGCGCCATGGGACTGAGGGCTGGAATATCCCGCAGCCCGATTTGGTACTGCAGATGCCGAAGCAGGTCACAATTCCAGTGAAAGGCGATGTACCTTACACCTACGAAATCGTGCCTACGGGATTTACTGAGGGGAAGTGGGTAGAGGCATCTGAGATTCGGCCGACGAGCCGCGATCATGTGCATCATGCCGTTGTGTACATCCGGCCGCCGAATTCTAAGTGGCTGCGCAACGCGCCGATCGGTCGTCCGTTCTCCGCAGCCGACATGACGACCGAAGAGGATGTTCGCCAGGCGCTGTTCACCGACAGTGACATGCTGCTCGTATATGCCCCGGGCAGCTCGCCCGATCAGTGGCCTGATGGAATGGCGAAATTTGTTCCTGCCGGGTCGGATCTCGTCTTTCAGATGCACTACACGACGAATGGCCATGCGAGTACCGATCAGACAAGCATCGGATTGGTCTTCGCGAAAGAGCTGCCGAAGCAGCGCGTGCTTACGTTGCAGCTTGTGAATCACAGCTTCGTGATTCCGCCGGAGAGCGACAACTTTCGCGTGGAGGTCTTCGGCACTCTGCCAAACGATGCCACGCTGCTGAGCTTCTTCCCGCACATGCATCTGCGCGGCAAACGTTTCGAATATGACATCGTTCATGCCGATGGAAGCGTCGAGCCGCTGCTGCGCGTGAACTATCACTTCCATTGGCAGATGAGTTACCGCCTGGCCGAGCCTCGATTTCTGAAGGCTGGGACGAAGCTGCAGGCCATCGCGTGGTTCGATAATTCGCGCAACAATCCGCACAATCCCGATCCGACGCAGACGGTGCGCTGGGGAGGGCAAACCTCGGAAGAAATGATGGTGGGATTTTTCGACCTGGCAGTTCCGGCACGCATCGATAAGTGGCAGTACTTTGTTCGACGAACGCCTGCGCAGTAAGCAAGGAAACAACTAAAGCGTCGATTCAAGGAGAAATCGTGAGTTCGAAGATGCAGCGCCAATATTTCAATCTTCCTGGAAAACGTCCAGGATTGCCCTACAGCGATGCTGTTCTAAGCGGCAACACCCTCTACGTTGCCGGACGCATCGGTTTCAAACCGGGAACGCGCGAAGTCCCCTCCGATCCACAGGAAGAGGCTCGGATCATGCTTGATCAGGTTCGCTTGGTACTAGCACAGTCCGGAATGGAAATGAACGATCTTGTGTACGTGCAGATCTTCTGCTCGGATGTCTCGCTGTTTGATAAGTTCAACGAGGTTTACCGGCAGTACTTCTCAGGTGATCTGCCGGCGCGGGCTTTCATCGGATCTGGGCCACTGCTGTTTGGCGCGCGGTTCGAAATCATTGGCATGGCCGTGAAGGATCGGTGAGGCAAAGGGCATGGCGTCAGTACTGCGGACGGTACTGACTGCCGGTGCCTAAGCCGCCTTCGCCGGTAACTTTTCCATCACTTTTTTCTTCAACGTGAGCGCATTGAAAGCCGCGTATCCGGCCTGATCATTGTCGAAGTAAATGTAGATGCTTCGCACCTTCGTGCTCCAGTCGGCAATGCGCTCCGCCCATTGCTGCAGGACCTTGTCGCTGTAGCTGCCCTGATATTTCCCGCCTGGACCGTGCAGGCGGACATAGGCCCAATCAGCAGTGATCTCG
>DATEMI010000149.1:0-8088 GCA_035275665.1 Terriglobales bacterium
CGATGATGGGCGAAGCCATCCACCAATAAGAGTTCATGACTTGAAAGTGCTGGAAAGCCGATAACATGTTTCCCCAGCTGGGCATGGGTTCGTTCATTCCCAATCCTAGAAACGATAACGTCGCTTCTGCGGTGATGAACTGGGGAACGAGAATGAATGCCTGCGTGATTACGATTCCCAAGGCTTGCGGAAATACATGCCGGCGCAATAGATACCACTCGGAGGCGCCAAATCCGCGCGCCGAGACGACAAAAGCCTGTTCTTTCGCGCTGAGTACCACGCCGCGAATCAGACGCGCGGGACGCGCCCATCCCATGACTCCGATAACGGCTGAAATCAGCAAGAATGTTTGCGTTGTACCGAGATGCAGCGGCAGCACGGCGCGCAGCGCAAGCAATAAATAGATCCAGGGAAGGGCCAATGCGAGCTCTGCCGTACGCATGATGCTGGTATCAGCGATGCCGCCGAAGTGGCCAGCAATCGCACCGAAAGCGGCACCGATAATCAATGACAGGAAAGTAGCAAGCAACGCTGCTGCGATTGAGATTCTTCCGCCGTAAAGAACACGCGAAAAGATGTCGCGTCCAAATCCGTCAGTTCCAAACAGGAAAATATTCGCCGGTTCAGCTACTCCAAATACATGGATACCTGCCGGTCGGCGAACGAAAAAGTGGATGGGATATGCAATGCCTGAATCTTCCCGATATGAGAAGCCGTCAGCTTCCAGCGCCACCAGCGGATAGACAAACGGACGAACATGAAAGCGTCCGTTTCCGTCGACGAAATGAATTCGAGTAGGTGGAGCATACGCGAAATCGCGGTGCTGCATCACCGCGGGATATGGCGCAAAAAATCCTGCCAGCAGCAAGCACAAATTAGCTGCCGCGAAGGCTGAGAGCGCGATTGCAAGTTTTCTCTGCTTCAGCATTCGGCCCTCACTCGCGGATCGGCGGCGTACAGAAGCAAGTCGGCAATCAAATTCGCGACGATCAGGAACACCGAAAAGAGCATCACGACGGCCATTACAACGTGAAAATCACGGCCGTAGATCGCTTCCAGAAAGAGCGGCCCAATTCCTGGCCACCCGGTAATCACTTCCACCAGAAACGAAGCGCTCACTACTCCTGCGAGAGACAATCCAAGGAGGGAAATCAATGGATTTGCAGCCGCAGGCAATGCGTGTCGCAGCAGCAGACGCATGTTGCCGATCCCGTGGCCCTTCGCTGCTTGCAAGAAAGGAGAATGCCACACCTCGTTCATTGCTGCGCGGACATGTCGAAACAAGATCGGAAACGCTGCCAATCCAAGGATGACGGCAGGAATGCCGATGTGGCGAAGAGCAGAGAGTGCTTGCTGTTTTTCTTCGGGCCCTGTGTTGATGCTTCCAAAATGAGCTGCAACCAATATGAACAGCAGAGCCAGCGCCAATTCTGGAGTTCCCAGCAGCAGTGCGGAAGACGCTACCAGGAAGTGATCAATCCATCGGCGTGCTTTGTAAGCACTCCAAATGCCGCAGGGCAGCGCCATAACCCAGGCCAGTACCATCGCAGTGCCACCTAACAGGAGAGTGTTGCCGAGACGGTCCCAAATCAACTTTTTCACGGGCATGTTATAGGCCAGCGAGTACCCGAAATCTCCCACGGCAACGGATGTAAGCCACCGAAAGTAGCGGACAGGCAGCGGTTGATCGAGGCCATACTGAGCGCGCAGACCAGCAAGCGTCTGCGCCGAGATCTGTGGGTTGATCTTCAGGTCGTCGAGAAAGCTACCGGGCGCAAGCTGCGATATTGCGAAAGCCAAAGCAGATATCGCTACCAATAGCGCAATGGAGTGGAAAACACGACGCTCGAAATATCGTGCTGCTTTCATTCAGACTCCGCCCGCACCAATTCTCATTTTGGAGCAGATCCCAGCTTGCGATCATCCCGCCAGGGATCGAGATTTGGCTTCCCGCTTGGCTGATCAATCAATCGTCCATCGCTCATCACAGCGATTCTGTCAGAAATGGACGACACTAGTTCAAGGTCGTGCGAGATGAGCAATAGCGTGAATCCAAGCCGATCTGTAATCTCGCGCAGCAACGCAAGCATTCCGGTCTGCGTTTCCGGATCTAGTCCAGAGAGGGATTCGTCGAGCATGAGAACCTTCGGCTGAAGCGCCAAAGCGCGAGCGATCACCAACCGATGCTTTTGTCCACCGCTGAACTCGTGACAAGAGCGGTCGGCGCTGGAGGAATCAAGTCCCACACGGCCCAGGAGTTCTTCAACAATTTTGTGCCTCTGTTTGCGATCGGCAATTCCTTGAATCAGCAGCGGCTCCTCAACCGCTTCGCCCGCTGACAGCCGCTGATTGAGCGCCGCTGCGGGATCCTGCGGGATGTACTGCAGCATCGGCCGCAGTTTCCGCAACTCCTTTCGTGCGCACAACAGGAGATTCTTGCCTTCGAACAGAATTTCTCCGCTATCGGCTTCCTCCAACAATGCAAGGCAGCGCGCTAGAGTCGATTTCCCACATCCGGAAGGACCGATAAGGCCTGTAACGGTGCCTCGGTCAATCTTGAGGTTCAGAGCATCAAGAGCCTGCTTTTCCGAGCGCCCGAAGGCAAACAGACCGCGCGTCCGATAGCGCTTGCTTAGATCGCGAACGGTGATTAGCGACTCTTGTGATCGCGGAGACATCATCGAACTTCTATGAGCCGTGCAGTTCCTCGGTATTCCAGGCTGCCGCGCTGGACCTTGAGCAGATAGGTCGATAAGCCGATCGGCAATTCTTGAGGTGACGCTGCGATCGTGGCTGATAATGAGAAACGCAGTCCCAAATTCGGCTCGTAAGCCTTCTATCAACGCGAGAATCTCGTTCTTGAGCGAAGGATCGAGGCTCGCCGTGGGCTCGTCCGCAATCACCAACTGCGGCCTACAGATAAGCGCTTGCGCAAGCACTACGCGCTGACGTTCTCCCCCGCTGAGCTCATGCGGATAGGCAGCGTAGTACCGTTTGGGTTCCAAGCCCACGCGCTGCAGCATGGCATTCGCTTCTATCTTGCATTGATGCCAACCGTGCGCGCGAGCGACCTCCGCGACTTGATCCCCGACTCTCAGGACCGGATTCAGTGCCAGCGTCGGCTCCTGATAGATGATGGAAATCTCTTTGCCACGAATTCGGCGCAACTCGCGTTCAGAGAGCCGCAGCACATCTTTGTCCCCAAAGAGGACAGACCCTCTCACGCGAGCCTCCGCCGGCAGCAGCTTGAGAATTGCAAGCGCGGTGCTGGTCTTACCACATCCGGAGCGGCCTTGCATTCCGACAATCTCCCCAGCGCCAATATCAAAGCTAAGGCCGGAAACGGCAGCGTCACCTTCACTGAGCGTGCCTTTTCCGTAAGACACACGAAGATCGCGCACCTCGAGCAACGGACGAGATGGGAACAGGACCCGCAAACGGCAACACTGCCTCCGCACAGGCACACACTATAGCGCCTCTGCGAGATGAGCTAAGTATTTCGAATCCAAGGGGAATTCGCGCCGTAGAAGCCGAATGGCTGGGTCACGTTAGTAATGTAGCTGACAGTCACGAGTGCAGTGGAGTCGACAGGTGTGGTTGGGTCGATAAGAGCGAAATCATAATTTTGAGCGAAAAATCTCGATTGGGGGAACTACTCTGCTCGGCTCGGAGTCTTTATTCCAGGAGGAGCTGCCTATGCAACGCCAGCTTCACTTCACGCCTGCGATCGCGGCGATCGCCTTTGTTCTCTGTCTGGCTGGATTCGCATTTGTAGTCCTAGTGTTGTTGCCGTCTCCGTTTGGACAGCAGTTGTTACCAATGAAGCCAATCGGGATCGCGCATGGTGCGGCGCACTTGGGAAAGGCGGCTGTGTATGTGGTCTTTCTGGGCTATGCGACTGGAACCGTCGGATGGCTCGCTACCTTCGGACTGAGGTGCGATGGGATGCACAGGCTGGCGTCTGTGCTCGAACATTCAAGATACAAATAAGCTACTCAGCCCCAGCCACGGCAAGGCGCGCCGGAAGAAAGGCCTGGTGCGAGAGTTCGCAGGTAGAGGTTGAGACCAGAAAAGCATCTACGGGAAACTCTCCACTGCTCGCCAGGGCCTTCTCGATACACGCGACATTGGCAGCGTGGCGCTCACAAACAAATACGTGCAGGCGGGAGTTATTGGAGAACTGAAATTCAACGCGGTGGGTGCGACGGCTCGAACAGGGCTGCGGTGGATTCACCAGGTTCATCTGACAGATGCTGGAAAAAGCGTTCGACATGCCCGTTCGGCCCTCCTGCAATATAGCGCAATTAAAACGATTTAGTCGCGACACAGACTACTGGAGGAGGAAGGCTGTGTCAAGCAGCAAGTGGAGTGGAAATTTCGGATATCCCGTCTAAAACACTCGCACCGACCGCAACATAATCGCACAACGAAATCGCAATGAACCCGCGTTGCGGCAAATGAAACCGCCTTGTCTGTTTGTTGCACAGCGGTGATTCGCTGTCGTAATTCGTCTCACGCCACTGCGTTCTGCTTCGTGAGCGGCGCTGATTGCTCTGCTGTCTTTACGGGCAAAAAAATGCAGAAACAGCTTCCGCTGTGTCCTGCTCTTGCGATTGAGCGCACCGTGATGCGGCCGTGGTGTTTGCTGATAATCCCCAAACTGAGCCAGAGCCCCAGACCAGATCCCTTCAGCTCTTTCGTCGTGTAAAACGGCTCGAAGATGCTGTGCCGTGTTTCGGAGGTCATTCCCGCTCCGGAATCCACAATGTAGATGCGCGCGCCCCGGCGAGAGAGATTCTTCCAATCGAGGGATGGACGCACGTGCACGATCAAGCGCCCATTAGCCGATGTGGCCTCCAGAGCATTGCGCAGAATGTTTGCGAAGACCTGCCGCAATTCGCCGGGAAAGGCAGACACAATCGGCGGCGCATCGTATTTGCGCACCAGGTGCAAGCCTTTGCGATTGAACTCGGGCGAAAACAGAGTCACGACTCCGTCGAGAAGCTCGGTGAGCTCGACATCGACCGGTTCCTCGCTGTTGCGGTTGAACGCGAGCGTCTGCTTGGTGATGCGAGCAATGCGCTCCAGCTCCGCGGATGCCATCTCGACGTACTGCGCGCTCTCTCCATCGAGTGTGCTGGTCTTGAGCAGGTACAGCAGGTTCGTGATCGCCTCAAGCGGATTGTTGATCTCATGGGCAATGCTGTTCGCCAGTCGACCCATTGCCGCCAGGCGCTCCGAGACGCGCAGCGCTTCTTCCGCGATCTTTCGATCCGTAATTTCGGTGATAATCAGGATTGCCCCATGCGCGATCTCGTGTTCCCGAATCGGATCGAGGCGAAGGGAGAACCAGCGACGCTCCCGCTTGATGTCGGTTGCAGCGCGTGGAAGCTCGTTTTCGTCGACCTCGTAGTTGAGTTCGCGTCGCAACAGTGCACGCACATCTTCGTTCTCGACTTGGCTGTAGGTTTTATCGAACAGCGTGAGCATGGCGCGATTGCAACGAGCCACTCGCCATTCCGAGTCGATGAGTGCGATGCCTTCGCTGAGCGCATCGAACGTGGCCTGCCACTGTTTGGCGGAGAGTCGCGAGAGCGCTTCGGCCTCGCGCAGCCGCAGCAGGGCACGCACCGTCGCGAGCAGAACCGCAGGCTCCATCGGCTGCGTGAGATACGCGTCGGCGCCGCTGTCCAGCGCCTGCACTCTACTCTCGCTCGAAACGAACGAAGCTGAGATTTGCAACACGGGAATGTTCGCCGTCTGCGGATTGGACTTGATGCGACGACAAACTTCATAACCGATAATGTCGGGCAGGCGAACGTCAAGAATGACCAACGCCGGATTTTCGAGCACCTTCCGCAGCGCCTCGCGTCCGCTGGTAGCTTCGGCAACGGCGTATCCTGCATTCTTCAGAATGCGCGAAGAAACGTAGCGGTTCTCCTCGCGATCGTCGACGATCAGGATCACCGCTCCACTCTCAGGCATGATGCCCCTCAAACATCTCAAGATCGAAGCCAACATTCGCCAGCGCACGCGTCACATGTGCAAGCGCTTCGGGCCCGGACGTATCGGTCTTCGTCAGCAGAGTCACATGTGGAAGTCGCAGTCGAGCTTTCTCTTCGTCGGTCAGATCTTTCGAGCTGTGAATGACAACAGGAATTTCCCGCGCTTCACGCTTCGCGCGCAATTCTTTCAGCACGTCAAAGCCGGATATATCCGGCATAAGCAAGTCGAGGAAGATGGCATCCGGCTGCTCTTCCAGCGCAAGGCGCAAACCCTCGCGCCCGCTCCGGGCTTCGACAATCTCAAGCTTCGCCGGACCTAGAAGTTCGCGCAGGGAATAGCGCGCGAGCTCGCTATCTTCCACCAGCAAAAGCTTGCGTACGGTACCTCGATGCGTGATGGTGCGGAGCGCTTTCAACAGGGGATCGCGAGAGATAGGTTTGTGCAGGAATGCGCTTGCACCCATCGCGTTTGCCTTTGGCTCTTCGGCGCCCATTATGCTCATGCTCACCACGGGGATGTTGCGCGCTCTGATCTGCTTCAACAGCTCCCATGAGCTTTCGCCATCGAGGAATACATCGAGCACGACCGCTGAAGGATGCACTCGAGTGATGAAATCCAAGCCGGTCTCTGCATCGTAGGCAGACAAAATCTGGAACTCGGTGTTCTCGATCAGCTTCTCAATCAGAAACGAGGTTTCGCGGTTATCCTCAATCACCACGATGGGCACGCGACCGGCTTCGAGGTTTGGCAGTTCGCGTGTTCTTTGCGATTTAAGGCTTGGATACACTGCGGGAACGTGAACAGAAAAGGTTGATCCCAGACCTACGTTGCTTTCGACACTCACTTTTCCGCCTAGCAGACGAGCGACGTTGCGGCACAGCGGCAGCCCAAGTCCTGTGCCCTTTACTTTCTTCTGAAGATGACTCTCAACCTGAACGAACTCTTCGAAGATGCGATCGAGATCTTCGGGAGCGATCCCAATTCCCGTATCGGAAACGGAGAACACGATGCAATCGCCTTCATCCACACGTGCGGAGACGCGCACCTCACCGCGTTCCGTGAATTTGAGAGCGTTGGAAATGAAGTTGCGCAAAATCTGCGAGAGCTTGCCTTCATCGGTATACATGGTGGGCAGCTCGGGCAGTTCTTCGAAGACCAGATTCACCGATGATGTCTGCAGGATCGGCTTCAACATGCCGCGCAACGCGCCGAACATATCTTCGACTTCGAACTCGCGCGGCTTCGCTTCCACCTTGCCGGCTTCAACTTTCGCGATGTCGAGCAGATCATTCACCATCTCCTGGAGCCCTTGCGCCGAACGCCGGATGAACGAGACTTGTTTTTCCTGTTCCGGCGTCAACTCGCCATCGAGCCGCTGCATGAGCATCTGTGAGAGCGACAAAATCGAATTAAGCGGCGTGCGGAACTCGTGCGACATGTTGGATAAAAACGAGGTCTTGGCGTCGGACATTCTCCGCAAAGCGTCCGCGCGGTCGTCGAGTTCAGCGTAGAGCGCGACCACGCCGCGGTTCGTGTCCTCAAGCTCGTGATTCAGCTCCACAAGTTCTTCCTGCCGCCCACGCAAATCGGCGAGGGTTCGCAGCAGCTCCTGGTTCTGGCGCTCCACTTCTTCATACGGATTCTCGGGTCGTTTCTGCGCGATCTTCTGGGCGATGTCGTCCACTCGCGCCGACGTAAGCGGACGCGCAGCACTCGAAATCAGTTTCGACATCTCGATCAGCGTGCCGGAACTACTCGTCTGGATGTCGAAGAAGTCCATCAAACGGCGAGTGCCAACGATTCCCTTTCCCAATCCGGTACTCGAGCGATAGCGACCATCGAAAATCTCGTCGAGATTCGCGATGCCCGGACCCGCATCGCTAATGCGAATCGTGAGCTTCTGTGGCGTACCGCGATCGAGAAGGAATTCGACCTGCCCCGAGCGCGCATAGCGAAAGGAGTTGCGCGCCATCTCTGACGTGGCGGTAGCAAGGCGAATTTGCTCGGAATGATCGAAGCCGAGCAGCTCGGCGATCTCTCGCGCGCGCTGACGCGCCAATACAACATCCTGCTCGAACCGCA
>DATEMI010000150.1:0-4131 GCA_035275665.1 Terriglobales bacterium
ATCTTGAGAGGAACTCCCGACCAAACGAAAAGTTGGCGGATGAGGGGCGAGAAGCGCCGTTCCAGAAATTCCGTAGGAGTAATGATGCCTGCGCGCCGCCATCGCCGTGCGAGCAACCACGTAGTAAGAAACGAAGCGGGAACAGTGGTCCAATAGAGCGTGAGGGCGACGATCCCGTACTGATAGCCAAGACCTGCATACACAACAATCGACAACGCGCTCACGTATGACATCACGAACGAGACGCCGCCTATCCACCACGGTAGCTGCTTGCCTCCCGCAAAATACATCTCCGCAGATTTCATGTGTCGCGAGTAGCCGGCGCCCACCGCAATCATCGTGATGAAGTAGGCGACGAGCACAATCGCATCAGCGGCGCGCATAGATCTCCTGCGCAGAATTAAGCGCGATCTTTTCATCGACTCCAGTTTTTAGAGAGCGATGAATAGCTTCTAACGTTGCCGTCACTTGGCGGCCATCCCAGGCAGTGACCTTCGGTTCAGTGTTGTCGATGATTGCGTAAAGAAAGTCTTCCAGGCACGACGGGAATGCGCCGCGCATGCGTCCAAAGATTTCTGCATTCAGGAAGCCCTTTGGATACGAGAACTTCTTCTCTGTGCTCAGTTCGACGGACTCGCACTTGCGATCAAGATGAATGTGTCCGGCGCTGCCAATTACCTCCATGAACGAATCGACAATGCTGGGAAAGGTGTTGGGATAGATCCATGCCGATTCGAACGTCACAAAAGCACCGGAGGCAAATCGTACCTGCGCCTGAATGACGTCGTAAGTATCGATTCCCCGCGCTTGCAGAACTTCTTTTCTTCCCCACGCCCGTGCCTCAACCGGCTCGGAAGCGAGAAACCATCGCATTAGATCGATGTCGTGTGAGGACAAAAACCACGCAGGAGTAGTTGCGGCGGCCCAGGTGATATATTCCGTCGCTACATAGAGGGTGTCGTTCTTCCGTGCGTAACCAGCCAGAGGGCTGCCGATCTCGCCGGCAGCGATGCTGCTCTTCGCCTGATAGTAAGCCGACAGCCATCGATGATTGAACGCCACCTGGATTTTCTTTTTGGCTTTATCGGCGATCCGAATTAGCTCGTCGGCTTCCTCTATGCTGGTAGTAAAAGGCTTTTCAACAAACGCGTGCCGTCCTGATTCGAGCACGGCCTTTGCCGGTAAGAAATGATGATGATCCGGAGTCGCCACCACCACAGCGTCAAGATCCGATCTCTCCAGCATCTTTCGATAATCCGTGTATCCGTTTGCAATCTGATGCCGTCGAAGGAACTCATCGAGCTTGCTCTGCTTACGCGAGGATGCGGCCACAACTCGCGAAAGAGGATGGGCGGAGTAGATTTTGGCATACAGGTCGCCCATAATTCCGGTGCCAATAATCCCAATTTGGACCTTATCCATCGATCTCTCCAGACTGCGTGCAATTACTACAACTTATTTTTCCCCTAACACGCGAAGAAAGTTGTGACGGAGAATCGCGGCCTTGCTCTCATCGGAAATTCTTGCTGTCAACACCCGCCCCAGCACCACAGCCGCTTCGAGATAGGGCATGTCGGAGCCGAACAGCACGCGTTCGTCGCCAATCCGATTCAGGCAGTGTTCCAAGATCGTCCGATGGCTCTGTGATCCTGAAAGATCGAGGAGAGCGTTTGGACAGTTCCTCGCGACCTCCAGCGACTGTTCGTAACCTCGCCAGGTCACTCCGGAATGTCCCAACAATATTCGTGCCCGAGGAAATTGACGGGCAATCGGTGCAAGCAGCAATGGCCCACAGTTGGAATCTGAATCCCAGGTATGAACCAGGACAATCGCGTGAGTTTGATTGGCATAATCCCAGATCGGGAGATAGTTGGCTCCGTTCACCGGATATTTGTGCAGATCAGGATGTAGTTTGATCAGCGGCGGTCTGTGAAAATGAGCAAATCGCTGGAGCTGATCTAACCCTTCTCCTGGCGGATTTGGATTTACCGTGACGTAGCCGCGAAAGCGCCCGGGATACTTCTGCAGGACTTCGTCAATCTCTTGATTTCCCCGCGGACAATCGTTGTAACAAGCCAGAGTCGAAGTAATCGCCAGCGATTCAATGTTCAGTAAGTCCATTACCTGAACCATCTCTTGCGGACAAATCTTGTACGCCGGAAAGTCCGGGTGGGTGCCGATGTGGCCGTGGCAGTCGACGATGGGAACGGGGGATTTCACGAAGCCTCTCCCAACAGCCGTCGTAGATTGCCGCCTGCAATCGCCAGTCTGGCGTCGTCCGAAATTCGCGCCGTAGCCAGTACCGCCATCGCCGCGCCTGGTGTGTACAAAGGCAGGCGACTGCCAAAGAGAATGCGCTCTGGTCCGTGTGTCTGGACAAAGGATTCGAACTGTCGATGGGCAACGTAGATTGTGGAGTCGAAGTAGAGACCAGAAAACCGTTTCAACAGCGGTAATAGATAACGATCGTGGCGATAACCGACATTCAGCAGCAGAATCCGGAGCTTGGGAAAATCCTGCAAAATGGCTGCGAGGCTGTTCCACTCAAGTTCCTCTCGCGAGACGGTCATCAAGATCGATCGTTGCTGCAAGTACTCATATAGCTCTCCAGCTGACCACGGTGCACTGGAAAAATTGTGGCGCAATGGACTGAACCACAGGCGTACAGCTTTCGGTTTATGTTGCTGGAGTTGCTTGAGAATCCAAGGTTCGGGCGATGCCGACCACGCTGGAACAAAACGCTGGTCCATATCCCGGACGAGTGCGGCATTGCCCTCGGTAATGTCATATTCTTCGGCGGTAAAGTGCGAGACGAGCGCCTTGGCAATACCAAAGCGGTCCATCTCCTCCAGCAGAGCAGGCTTCTCCAATGCCAGATGACCATGAATGCCGGAGTGCCCAAGGTGTACGTTGGCGTCCATGACATTCCAACTCGCGACTTCGCTGAGACAGGGCTCAAGGCTGAAGGATGGCACTGTGCTCTCCTTCAAGCAGCGGCAAAGTCATTGTTCCATTTCGGTACTCAGCTGCGACCGGCTTTCCGTCCAGCAGAATTGTTGAGACTATCTTCGGCGACGCTAAGGTCACCGTCGTGTTCGTGCTGCAGGCGAAATGAAATTCGCGCAGGCCATCCTCTGTTTGATGAAACGTCACATCCACCGGCGCGGTCATCGAAAGCAACTGCCTGCCGGCGGCTCGAACCTTTCGCGCCCGCGTGATCAGTACATCACTCTGAGTTGCTGCCTGGGAGATCGATAGCGAATCCCCATCGGTAGTGAATTGCCCAAGAGACAATTCTTCGCCGGGAGTTTTGCGAAAGCTGCCATGAATCTCTTCCCTTCCGTCACGGGCATCGAAATCGACTCGATCGCGTTCGTCCTTCCAATTGATAAACGAATCTCCCGTGGCAGCTTTGAGAAATTGCATGCCCACGAGGAAGGTCTGATTCGTCTCTTTCGGTGTGTTGAGTACAAAAGCCGAGCGAGGAAAGATTCGCTCTTTTCCAAACTCTCGGTATGCGGTTACCGGGATGGGTTGCGCCGCGCTGCTCCAATCTCCGTTCGGCGTCGTAACCGTCGCCGCCCCACGGTTGCCCGAGATCGTTGCCTTGTTTTCAGCAACCCATGTCTGCGTCCCCGGCGGAGCATGGAGCAACCAAGTGTATTGATGCGGATCCGTGGACGACAGCCGGTCGCGGATGATCAGGATTCCCGGTTTGAAAAAGATGTATTCACGGATGAACTGCTGCAATGCGCCCTTGTACGCGGTACTCAAGTCGGCAGCAAGATAGTCGACGTTCGCGGAAAGCAGATGACGATCAACGGAGGGATGCGAACGAAATGCAGCCCAATAGCGTCCATCGTAGTCTCCCTGGCTGAAGGGATTATGGTCAATCAGAACGGTATTGTGGCCGCCTGCCTGAGTGAAGTAATCCGCGTATCTCGGATCTGTGTAGTAATCGCTGTATCCGGCTTCGGCAATGAGCTTCTCGCCAAATGCAGCTACCTGAAAGCTGCCCTCATCGTGATGTTCATGATTGAACCACGGACCCGCTCGCAACGAGATTACCGTATCATCCTCATTCCAGCCGCTTCGTAATACTGCGCTACCCCGCAGAGGGAAGATTCGCGA
>DATEMI010000151.1:0-3195 GCA_035275665.1 Terriglobales bacterium
TCGCGTAACGTGTATCTCTCGCCCGAAGAGCGGAGGCAAGCGCTCGTGCTCTCGCGCGCTCTGCGCGAGATTGAAACACGTTATCGCGCAGGCGAGCGGGATACGAACAAGCTTATCGAAACAGCGCGCGCGGTTTTCGCCACGGAGCCGGCGGTGCGGGTGGATTACATCGAGTTGGTTGATTCTGAGACGCTGGGTGCAAGAGCGAAAGCCGCTTCAGGCACGCTCGCCGCAGTCGCCGCGTTCGTGGGAACGACGAGATTGATCGACAACGTGAGACTCGGCTGAACGGGAATCGTCGGCGACAGCAGGTACGATATCCCTCGATAGAACCTTCGGAACAGCCGGTGGGTCGGAGATCGCCGAAATGGCGAGCTCCGAGCGCAGAGATGGTACCGCAAATGTACGCAGACGCGGCCGCAACACACGCGGCCGCCCCACCGCCTACCGGCGCCGGTTCTGTCACCTTGCGTGCTAGCATTGTTCCGCAGCCTGTGAAGTCGGGGCGCACGGCGTGAGCCGTGCAGTCTAACGTGGCAGCGAATGAGAATTGCGCTTTACTTCTGGCTCACGAGCAAAGCGCTTGACTACTGCCGGTGCTGGCGCGTGTCGGCGATATTCCCTCACTCATAACGCAGCGCCTGCATCGGATCGACGTGAATTGCACGCCGCATCGGAATCCACATCGCTAGAGCTCCAGCGCCGAGAAGAACGATAACAGCAATCAACAACGTAAGTGGGTCACTGGCTCTCACCTCAAACAGCAGAGCAGAGAGTACGTGCCCAGCTGCGAATGCTCCAGCAATTCCGAGACCGACGCCGATGCCTAGCATTCTCATTCCATCGGATCCTATGAGCCTGACGATATCCTGCTTTTGCGCGCCAAGGGCGATGCGCACAGCGATCTCTGATGTTCGTCGTGAGACGATGAAAGCAATCACGCCGTAAAGGCCAATGGCAGCAAGAAGAATTGCAAGCCCGGCGAACAGGCTGAGTAGCGCTGCCTCAAATCTTGGCCGGTCAGCCAGTGAACTGACGTGCTCGCGTACAGTCATGAACTCGACCGGAAGCGTGGGATCGACACTGGCTGCATCCGATCGAATTACCGATTGGAGAGCGTCGGCATCTGCCGGTGAGTCGACGGTGAAGACCACGGGAAAACCGGCGGTTCCGGCGAAGCCCGAGTTCCAGTCCTCAGGTCGATTGCGCCACAGCTTGTAGTACTCCGGCTCACTCTCGGCGGCGAGACCTCCGTTCTTAACGTTTGCTGCGACTCCTACGACGGTGTACCAGGGATTGTCATGGTCCGACTCGTGGAGATCTAAGTGTTGGCCCACAGGGTCTTCGCTGGGAAATAGACGAGCAGCTATGGCTTCGCTGATGATCAACACGCGATCGTTCGATTCGCGATCTTCTTCGGTGAACGGTCGGCCGCGAACCATTCGTATTCCGAATGTCGAAAAATACGCTGGCGTGATCGCGCGCCAGGCGACGTTACCTCCCGTCCCGCCTTCTGGCCGAGGCCTTCCTTCAACTGCAATGACTCCGATGATTCGATCGTGCTCTAACCCTCCTGGAGGAAGGCTGTCAGTTACGGCGACCGATTCTATTCCGGGAATCTGCTTGAGCTTGTCTTCCAATTGATTGACGAACTGCATGCGCTTGAGGGCATCCGCATAGCGATACCGTCCTAGATGGACGGTTGCGGTGAGGAGCTGGCCTGTGCGAATTCCAAGCGATTGATTTTGCAGATTCCGCGCTGTGCGCAGCAGCAGACCGGCCGCGGTTAACAAGACAAGGGTCAGGCTTACCTGTGCGATCAGTAATGCCTGGCGAGCATACGCTCGGGGGCTGGCGGCTGCGGTTCGGAAGCTGCGCTTCTTGAGCACCGCGCTTGACCAGAAGGGCGGGGAGCCAAAAAGAATAGCGCTGAGCAGAGCAATGGCGACGGCAAATCCAAGTACGCGCCCGTCTAATCGGGCCTGACCAATATACGGAATCGCTGGCGGCGCCAGGGTCACGAAGACTCGAAGCAATATCTCGCCGACGGCGCATCCTGCAATGATTCCAAGAAGGGAAAGCAGCAGGGCTTCAGCAAGTAACTGTCCGAGAAGCCGAGCCCGGCTCGCGCCCAGAGACTTTCGAATAGCGAACTCTCCTTCGCGGTCGGAGGCTCGCGCAAGCAGCAGACCCGAGACATTCGCGGCCGCGATCAGCAGTACTCCCAAAACCGCGCTGAAAAGCACCCAAGCCATGAGCCGCGCATCGTGAACCTGAAAATCGCGTAGCGAGCGCACGCGCAGGTGCACCTCCTTGCGGAATCGTGGGGGTGTTTGACTGAGAGCTTGCTCGAACTGCGGTTGCAAAGATGCCATGGCCGCAGTCGCGGAGATCCCCGCCTTCAAACGGCCGATGGCATACATGATGTGAGTTGCGCCCGGCCGCCTCTGAGCCGCTACATCGACCCGCTGCGGTACCAGGACGTCGCTATGCTCCAGATCGGGGAGTTCGAACGTCGGCGGCAGGACACCGATGATTCTGGTTTGCTCGCCGTTTAGAGAAATTGTCTTCCCGAGCACGTCTTCCGATTTCCCAAAACGGGTCCGCCACAGGCCATAGGAAATCAGCGCCACCTTGGGCCCATTGGGAACGTCTTCTTCGGGCAGAAAATTCCTCCCGCGAACCAACCCGATGCCAAGTGTCGGGATAAAGTCCGACTCAACGAAGGCGCATACCAGATGCTCAGGATTCGCTTCCGAGAGATCGCACTCGTTTACTCCGCTCCAGGACGTGAATTTATCGAAAGCGGTCTGCGTCTCCTTCCAGACGTAGTAGCTGTTGCCGAGCATGAACTCCTGCGGCATGATGGGCGCGGTTAAGCCTACGGAAACGAGTCGATCATCGTGGGCGTACGGCAGGCTGCGGAAGAGGATGTGATCGACCACGCTGAACACAGCAGAGCTTGCGCCGATGCCGAGTGCTAGCGTGAGCACGGCTGCGGTGGCGAAGGCAGGATTGCGTCGAAGTCCGCGCAGGCCATAGCGCAGATCCTGTCGAAGAACATCGAGCCACCACCCGGGATATTGGCCGGCAGTATCTTCAATCGCGCGGTCCATGTTCCCGAACTCGATTCGTGCTTGCCGGCGAGCTTCGTGCTCGCTCAAGCCGGCTTTGATTTTCTCGTGTACCAGATTT
>DATEMI010000152.1:0-3738 GCA_035275665.1 Terriglobales bacterium
CTGTTCGATCACCTGCACTCGCAGGGCAATACGATCGTGCTGGTCACGCACGAGCACGACATCGCCGAGTACGCGCATCGCGTGATCTACATTCGTGACGGCGTGATCGCCGACGATCGCAAGACCGGACGCAAGGTCTAGGCGTCTCACCTGGATTGATTCATTACGCATGGAAGATTGGGCTGGAACCCAAGCTATGTCATCCTGAAACGCATCTTTTGCGCGAAGGATCTCCCGATGTATCAATCTTGTTTGCTGTCAGCATGGCTCTTCCACCAATCTTCGGCGTCATGGGCCGAAGAGCCTCGCGAGTGCATTTTCAGGTTGAAGCATTCCGGGAGGTCCTTCGCGCAACATAGGCGCTCAGGATGACACCTTTGCACAGTCTTGGAATTCTTCTGTCAGAAAATTCGTCGGAAGAGCTCATGAATACTGGTGATTCTGACTTACGTTGAAACTTGGTGAATGGTCAAGGTTCAGATCGGCGCAGGATTCATCTGCTCACTTTCTTGACTTCATGAAGGCATAATCTCAATCGCCATCGTGAGACAATGCCCGGTGCACTTCTTCGTTGCGGCTCTTTGCGAATGAGAGTCCTCATCGTTCGCCTCAGCGCCATGGGCGACATTATTCATGCCATGCCGGCGGTCGCGGGGCTGCGCCGCGCTTTTCCCAATCTGGAAATTGATTGGGCTATCGAAGAGCGTTGGACGCCGCTGCTGACTTCGGCAGAGGAAAATCCTCCAGCGCTTTCGCCGGAACAGCCGCTAGCCAATGTCGTCCATAGAGTTCACATGCGGCGCTGGCGTAAATCGCCGTTTTCTTCTGCAACTGCCAGCGAGCTGCGGGCGCTGCGATCCTCTCTGCGAACCATTCATTACGATCACGTCATCGACTTGCAGGGAGCGATTCGCTCCGCTCTGCTGGCGCGAGCTACGGGCGCGAAGGTGATTGCAGGAGCAGCCGAGCCGCGTGAGCTTCCGGCACGCTGGTTTTACAACGTGAAGGCTCACACACCCGCGAGGCACGGTGTCGATCAGGCAGCCGAGACGGTTTCAGCAGCCGTGGGCAGAACGATCGATCCCGAGCCGCCGCCGTTTCCGACTTCTTTCGCGGCGGAGTCCTGGACCGATCGGCTGCTCGTCGACGTATCGCCGCAATTCGCACTGATCAATCCCGGCGCCGGTTGGGGAGCCAAATGCTGGCCGGCTGAACGTTATTCGGCGCTCGTACGTGTGCTGGGAAAGCATGGTGTTCAGTCGCTGGTAAACGCGGGTCCAGGAGAACTGGAGCTTGCAAAAGCCGTGGGTAGCGGTAGTGATTCGTTCGGGCGAGTCGTGGAATGTTCCATTCCGCAGTTGATCGCTCTCACGCGAAGAGCAGCGCTTTGCGTGGGCGGAGACACCGGGCCGGTACACCTGGCATCTGCATTGGGAGTTCCGGTGGTAGCCATCTTTGGGCCCACCGATCCGGCGCGCAATGGACCGTACGGTGCGAGATACGTGGTGCTGCGCAGTCCAGAGAGCAAACGCGATCACACCCGACATCGCGAGCCTGAGGCGGGCTTGCTGAACATCACCGTCGAGCAGGTGACGGAGGCGGCGCTGAGTCTGCTCGGAGTTACAGCATGAGCTCACAAGGCGGATGGCAGCGCGTTGCCCGCCGCATTCGTGTGCCGCTAGGGTTTGCTTTTGCCCTGTTATATCTCTGGCTGGCGCATCCGAGCGTTGTCACGATTGTGATTGGCTGTGTTGTGGTTGCTGTGGGACTGACAGTGCGGGCGGTCGCGTCAGGTCAGCTTAAGAAAAACGAGACTTTGGCGACGTCAGGTCCATATAGCTATACGCGCAACCCTCTCTACTTCGGGTCAATTCTGATTGCAGTTGGATTTGCCATCGCTGCGCGCTCGTGGTGGGTGTGGATTGTGCTGTTCGTGTTCTTTGTTGCTGTTTATGTACCCGTCATCCGCAGCGAAGAGGCTTTTCTGCGTGCGACATTTCCCGATTTTGAACTCTATGCCCGGCGCGTCCCGCGCATTCTGCCGCGCTGGTCGGGGGAAAGCGTTACATCGCAGTTTTCACGAGAGCTGTATCTGAAACATCGCGAGTACAATGCTCTGATAGGAGCCGCACTAATGATGCTGGCCATCGCTGTAAAAATGCTGATGGTGAGAAACGCCTGAGAGGGAAATTCCAGTCTGGCACTGAGGCGCTCCTGCGGCGCGGCTCGCTTCGATTTATCATCGGAACCCTGTTTCTGATCTCAGTTCTCGCGCTGGCCTGGCAGAGGCCGCAATCTGTGAAGCCATCGCAGAGCAGCGCAACCTCCGACCCCGCTCCTATCGCTGACTCCAAGGTGAATCCACCCATTGCGGACTATCTCTATCCCGAAGGACAAACATTCACGTACGGAGTCGATTGGCGTCTGCTGACTGCCGGAACCACCGTGGCTCACTTCGACACGGTGAATGGAGAGCGTCACGTCGTGGTGACCGCCGATTCAACAGGCGCGGTTGCCCTTCTATATCACGTTCACGACAAGCTGGAAACCTTCTTCAATCCTCAATCCAACTGCGCGCTTCAACTCATCAAGCACACCGAAGAAGGCTTCCGTCGAGTAGAGACCAGCGTACGATACGACTACCACGCCGCAAAGGCCATTCTCGATGAACGCAACATTCGCGCGAAAAATGAGAAGCACGAAGAGAACGATATTCCGCCTTGCGTCACCAACACGGTTTCGGCAGCGCTCTACGTAGGTTCGCAGCCGCTGCAGCAAGGAACAAGATTCAGGTTCCCGAGTAGCGATGGAGGCAAAGCGGCTGATATCGAGGTGACCGTGGAAGGTCGAGAGAAGGTAAAGACCCCATCCGGCTCATACAACACGATTCGCGTAAGCGCAGAAGCCCTGAACGGTCCGCAAAAGGGAAAAGGCAGAGTCTGGATCTGGTACTCCGACGACCAGAAACGCATGGCAGTGCAAATGCGCCTGCGCGCTTTCTGGGGAACGATCGTCTTTCATCTGGCGCAGATTCGCAGCGGGGCGTAGAGCGCCACGGATCCCGTCTCCCGACGGTTCTGTTATTTGCCCACCAGCTGACCTGACATGGAAGCAACGCGCGAATTGACTACCTTGCCCTGGTGCGTCACGCACGAAGGTCCGACCACGTCGTCGCTCATGTTGATGTTTAGCTGGCCATCTTTGCTGAGCAGTTGCAGGAACGAAGTCATGTTGCGGGAGAAGAGCTGGCTGGCGTGGAAGGGAACCGTCGCTGCCAAATTCAGTGGGGCAAGAATCGTGACTCCGTTTTGCGTGACGACGGTCTCATCCGGCCTGCTTAAGCTGACGTTGCCTCCTGTTGGCGCCGCGAGATCGACAACGACGGAGCCGCGCTTCATTGCCAGCACAGCTTCGTCGTTCATCATGAGCGGAGCGCGTTTACCGGGAACGGCAGCCGTGGTGATGATTACGTCGGCATTGCGCGCGTGCTTCGCAATCAGATCGCGTCCGCGCTGGAGCGCTTCGGGAGTCAGCTCCTTCGCATAGCCTCCGGCATCTTCCGTCGCGATTCCTCCGAGATCGACTTCGAGAAAAGTACCGCCCAGGGATTTCACCTGCTCGCCCGCAGCGGCGCGCACATCGTAGGCTTCAACTACTGCTCCCAGGCGCTTTGCGGTGGCTATCGCTTGCAGTCCAGCGACCCCAGCTCCCAACACGAGAACTTTTGCCGGTACGATC
>DATEMI010000153.1:0-5464 GCA_035275665.1 Terriglobales bacterium
GTCAGGGGGCAGGTTTGGTGGGTGCTTTTTTATGTTTACGCAGTCGTCTGTCCCAATTGAGAAGCGCATATGCGGGTCTGTCATCCTGAAGCGCTTCTGTTGCGCGAAGGATCTCGCCAAATGTTTCAATTTGAAACTCGCCTTCCCAGGCTCTTTGGCTATGAACAATTGTCCGGCTCTGTCTTCAGCGCGAGCGTTCCCTGCACGTTACTCCGGAGTAACTCCCCACTCGCCCTGATAGCGAAAGCCGCAGGAACTTTCGTTATGCTCATCGTGCGAGATTCTGCATCAAAAATAGGGTTGTATTCAGAGTACCTATGAAGTCCTTTTCTCTTGTTTGGATCTTGCTGATCGGAAGTGCTGTGTACGCGCAGGTATCGCCCGAGGCAAGTGCAACCCCGCGCAGCGAGAATGATGCGCGTCCTCTTTCCTGGCGCGAGGGAGCCGCGATCATCGAGAATGCGCGCGAGAATATTTCCCAAATCGATCCGGAAGAGGATTGCTCGCATCTGGTCCACGATATCTACGATCTCGCGGGATTGCATTACACCTACGCCCCCTCGATGGATCTCTACCGCGGGGTAGACAGCTTCGAGAGAGTGCGGAAACCGCAGCCTGGCGATCTGATTGTGTGGCGCGGGCACGTCGGTCTGATAGTCGATCCAGGCGAGCACTCCTTTTACAGCTCTCTAAGCACTGGGCCCAAAGTGGATACGTACGATTCTCCGGTGTGGCGCAGACGCGGTCCAGTGCGCTTCTTCCGTTATCTATTGCATGCGGGTGAGCGAGTTCGCTCCGGCCCAAATACGTTGAGAGCCGCGGCCGATGACTCGCCATCCCCCAAATCGGAACTCGATTCGGATACGCCTAAGGCAGCTGCGAAATCCGCACAGGCGTCGTTGCGGCCGGAGTACACGGAAGTGGTCTTCCTGAATCGGGAACGGGCAACCAAATCGGCATTCGAAGACGCCATGCTTCAGCTCTGGAGCAATCCCTCAGACGAACGACAGGATCGATGGGAGGAAGCAAACGACGTGGTCATCGTCGAGTCGTTCAAAGTCGAACGCCTGCATTTGCAGGGTAGTTCAGGGACTGTCGATGTAAAAATTCGAGCAGCCGGCCATCTTACTGCCGATGCCGTGGATGGTAAGTCGTCAACCCAGGCTGTCCGTTTTCATCTGGTTCGTTACAAAAACGGATGGCGGGTCGATGATCCTTCAGGGCGAATGTATTTGAGCGGGAATGCTGCGGTGATTGCCGTCTCCGATCGCCTGTCGGAAATTGCGCGAGAGAATGCTTCGCGCAACGAGCAGATACAGACAGCGAATCTGCTGAGAACGATCTTGCGGTGAAGACATTTCTCGACGTGTGATTTGAGTCGCGAAATCACGCAATCGCGAAGTAACCAGGCTTTGCGCCAACAATTTAGAGTAGAGGCATGCTCATCCTCGCCTCCGCATCTCCTCGAAGACAGGAGCTGTTGCGCAACGCGCTGATTCCCTTTTCGGTACAACCGTCAAATGCCCCGGAAGAACATCAGCCAGGAGAGACGCCGGAGTCGTGTGTGCGTCGGTTGGCCTGCGAGAAAGCGAGTTCAGTTGCTCGGCATGCGACCGGCGATCATCCAATTCTTGCGGCGGACACGGAAGTCGTACTCGATCTCAAAAACGGAGCTCCGCTGGGAAAACCGCGCAATGCCGACGACGCAGCACGCATGCTGCAGATGCTGAGTGGACGCAGCCACTATGTGATTACAGGCGTGTGCTTGATGTGGAAGCGAGACGGCACATGGCAATCGCACGATGCGGCCGAGATCACAACCGTGTTCATGGAACCGGTCAGCAAAGATGACATTTACGCATACGTCGCCACCGCCGAGCCGATGGACAAAGCGGGTGCGTATGCCATCCAAGGCGTCGCATCGCGATGGATCTCGCGCATCGAGGGCTGCTACTTCAATGTAGTGGGATTACCGGTGCCGCTGGTCTATCGCATGCTCCGCGAGCATGCGATAGAAGCGCTTGGACAGGAGTAAAGCGTCAGGAGGGAAAGAGTACGACTAGCTTTTCTTCTCTTCCGTCGTGGTGCTGTGCTCGCCGTCTTTTACCGCGCTCTTAAAGTTCTTGATGCCTTCGCCGAGACCTTTGCCGAAGTCGGCCAGCTTGCCCGGTCCAAAAATCAGGAGGGCAATGCCGAGCAAAAGCAACAGCTCGGGAATGCCTAATTTGCCGCCAAACATGAACTACCCCCAAATGAATGCTGTATAGCTGATGATAGGCGGTTATGCCGCCTGCGTCAAAGTAAACCCGGATTTAAGGCCGAAGATGCGAAAGGATTTAGTGTCACAGCACGGACCGACGGCCGCCCTCGGCCGGGTTTTCGCCAAGGGAAGTAGACCGTTTTATTCAAACGCCAGGGATTCAGTTTCGTAGCGCAAGACCCGCGCGAGGGCGCGCGTCGGTCCCTCTACTCCTTTCTTGCCATTTACAAGGATGCAATCAATCCCGCCAGGAGCGCCGTTCGCGGGGCGATGTGGTCCAGCAGGATCGACTCGTTGGTCGCATGGGCCCCCTCGCCGACCGCTCCCAGGCCGTCCAATGTAGGGACTCCTAAAGCTGCCGTAAAATTCCCGTCTGAGCCGCCGCCGGTTGATTGTTCGTCGACTTTGAAGCCGAGCGACTGGGCTACCTGTGCCGCTTTGCGATACAGAGCTACTCCCTTTTCCGTCCGTTCCATGGGGGGACGGTTGACTTGGCCTGTGATGTGGACCTTGCAGCGCGAGTCTCGTGGGCGAAGAGACTTCATTTTCTGGTCGATGTCCCTGCCGTCCGCGGCAGTCTTGACGCGCACGTCTACCTCGGCCCAAGCATCGGCGGCGATCACGTTGCTGCGTGTGCCGCCGCGGATCAGGCCTACGTTGGCGGACATTCCGCGCTGCAAGTCGGTGAAACCGGAGATGATCTGAATCTGATGGGCCAGTTCGTGAATGGCGCTCGCGCCCTGTCCGGGATCAACGCCGGCATGCGCGGCTTCTCCGGCCACTTTGATCTCATACACGCCGACGCCTTTGCGCGAGGTCTTCAGGGCACCCTCGAGCCCCTGGCCTGGTTCAAGCACAAAGACGGCCTGCGATTCGAGCGCGAGCTTCTGCGTGATGGCACGCGACACGTGGCTGCCAATTTCTTCGTCTGAAACGAACAACATACGTACAGGAGGATGAGGACTGTGATGTTCGCGCAGGAGCGCCATCGCATGGAGAGCGATGGCAATGCCGGCTTTCATGTCGAGAACACCTGGTCCCCAGACGCGTCCGTTCATGACCCGAAACGGCATCTGCTTGAGCGTGCCGATGTCCCAGACGGTATCGATGTGGCCCAGTAGAAGCACGGGCTTGGTATCCGTCACTCCGGGAAAATCGGCCTGAACATGGTCTCCCGTTTCTGCCGCGGAGTGGATCTGAGCGTGGCCGCCATAGTGTTCGAGGCGCGTGGCGAGGAATTCGGCGAGATGATCGAGCGCGGCCTTGTCGCTGCTGGGAGACTCCATCTCGACCATTGCTTTGAGGTCTGAAAGCAGCTGCTCCTGCCGCGCCCGTGCGTGTGCAAGCGAAATCATGCGCTGTTGAGCTTACCATCCAGGGTGGATTCGCCAACTAGTCAGGCGAGAAACTATAATTTCCCGCTTGGGAATTCACCACGGAGGACACAGAGGCGCACAGAGGAAAAGCATCATTGAAGATCAAAGCTCGAAGCTCCGGGCCGATTTGAGATCTTTGAGTACAAGGCTCCACTTTCTAAATCCTCTGTGTTTCTCTGTGCCCTCTGTGGTTAAAGCTTTCGCATGAACTCACAAGAAACGCCGAGCGTAGGCACCCTCGAAGGAGAAGCGCCAGCGGTTGAGAAGCAGACACTCGATATCACGGAAATTCAGGCGATTCTGCCGCATCGCTACCCGTTTCTGCTCATCGATCGTGTCATCGAGATCGAGCGCAAGAAGCGCATTGTTGCCATTAAGAATGTGACGGCGAATGAGCCGCACTTCATGGGACACTTCCCGGGCTATCCGATCATGCCGGGTGTGCTGATCGTGGAAGCTATCGCGCAGGCCGGAGGCGCCTTGTTGCTCACGGAAATTCCCGATCGCGACCAGAAGCTGATGGTCTTTACCGGAATCGAGCGCGCAAAATTTCGCAAGCCCGTTACGCCTGGAGACCAGCTTCGCGTCGAAGTCGATGTGCTTGCGTGGCGCTCTACTGCGGTAAAGATGCAAGGCAATGTTTATGTGGGCGACAAGCTTGCGTGCGAGGCAACGGTCACATGTCAATTGGTGAGCCGGCCTGCGTGAGTGCCCGAATCCATCCGACAGCCATCGTTGATCCTGCTGTGCGCATTCCCGAAAGCTGCACCATTGGCCCATTCTGCATTGTCGGCGCCGAAGTCGACATAGGTGAGAACTGCGAGCTGCTCTCGCACGTGGTATTAAAGGGCCCCACGCGAATGGGACACTCTAATCGTGTGTTTCCCTTCACCACTCTTGGTCTGGAACCGCAGGATCTGAAGTTCAAAGGCGAGAAGACCCGGCTCGAGATTGGGGATAACAACATGATCCGCGAGAGCGTGACCATTCATCGCGGTACGCCGACGGGCGGAGGCGTCACGCGAGTCGGCAGCAACTGCCTGATTATGGCCTATACGCACATTGCGCACGACTGCCTGATCGCTGATAACGTGATCATGGCAAACGCTGCGACGCTTGCCGGACACGTGACTGTAGAGGAGTACGCTGTCGTGGGTGCGCTCTGCCCAGTACATCAGTTCGTAAGAATCGGAGCTTATTCATACATCGGCGGTGGGACGACTATCACTCAGGATGTGCTGCCGTTTTCTCTTACGAGCGCTAAGCGTGATGTCCATGCCTTCGGGATGAATTCAGTAGGACTACAGCGCAAAGGATTCAGCAAAGAGCGTTTACGAAAAATCCATTCGGCATATCGTTTGCTGCTCAGTTCCAAAATGAACATCGGTGAGGCGCTGGCGAAGCTGAAAGCCGAAGGAGACCTCAGCGAAGATGTGGAGCGGCTGGTGACGTTCGCAGAAGGATCAGAACGGGGAATTCTTAAATGAGATCGGGTCATCGGGCCAGAGAATCCGGTGATCGGGTGATCGGGTCATCGGGTGAAGTCAGTAGCAAAACTTCATCGCAAGCTTTCACTCTGAATGCAATCTGCCAATTCGGTGTTACGACCGATATTTTGTCGCTTTCAGATCACCCGATCACCCGATGACCCGATCACCCGATTTTCCAGGCCCGCTCGGTCTTATAGCCGGCAACGGCCGTTTTCCCTTTTTGGTCCTCGATGCCGCCCGGGCGAAGGGCGAGCGCGTCGTAGTGGCCGCCATCAAAGAAGAAACTGAGCCGGAGATCAAGGATCGTGCCATGCACGATTCTGAAATTCGTTTGCACT
>DATEMI010000154.1:0-8708 GCA_035275665.1 Terriglobales bacterium
TGTGACCGCGCTGGCTATGGAAATAATCAGCGCATCTTCATTTAGTTCGGACCGGATCTCCTGAAGAATACTTTGCACATACAGCGGCTTAACGCACAGCAATACCACGCCGGCATTGTGGACCGCTGCTGAATTGTCAGTCCCCACGTTCATGCCGAGTTGCTTTGTCACGCTTGCCGCGCGATGCGCATGTTTTACCGTAGCAGTCGCATTGGCAAAGCTTCCATTTCCGCTCTTGATCATCGCCGCGAGCAGCGAACTGCCCATCTTCCCTGCTCCAAGTACGGCGATGTGGTCTCCTCGACCGTAGCTGATACTCATCTTGTTCTCCTCTCGTGGATTGCGCAAAAACAAAAAAGACCTACAACGCTTTCGCGATGTAGGTCTTTGGATGATGCCGAATTTATCTGTTCTTAGGCGTCTTCCGTCCAACCACACCATCGCGCACACGCCAGCGGCGGACACGGGATCGGCGGGTTGAAGCTCCGCAAGAACATTAAAAGCACTTTAACGCGGGAAACAGCCGGATGCAAGTGCTAATCGCCTGCTGCCGTCTAGTCCCTCGTGTAAATGTCGATGATGTCGAGAATACGCTGGGTCTGATCTAGCAGGATCACGCGCCCTCCAAGGACCACGCGCTCCCAATCTCTCGGCAGGCGGGGCAGGCGCACCTCACAGGAATGCGGCAGAGGCTGCACGCGTTTTTGCAGTCCCGGAGGCAAAGTGCCGTTGCGCTGTAGTTGCTTTTCCAAACCGGGCGGCAGACGATCACGTTTCGCCAATCCGGGTGGAAGATTCGAGTAGTCAGCGCCCGAGAGGCAACCGCGTAGGATGTCGCGATCGGAGTCGCTGAAAACTGCGTAACGATCTCTGTCACCACCGCGATCATCATCTTCATCCTCATCGTCGTCGCGGTCGCGCTTGTGGCCGTTGCCGTGTTTGGCGTAATGGTCGTCGTCCCGGTCGTAGCGGCGCTCATCGCGATCCTCCCGGAGTTCATGGCCGGCGCGATTCGAAGCGGGTTGCCGAACCGGCGCGCCCGGTGTGACCCAGGTCAGTACAGCCTCAGACTCGACTATCGCTTCTTTCTTGCCGGTTGCTACTGCGACGACTGTGCCTGCGCCAGCGCCAACGCCAGCGCCGATCGCAGCACCCTTTCCACCTGCAGCCACGCCTCCGATGACCGCGCCCGCAGCCGCGCTGCCTCCGATCTTGGCGACGTTACTCCTCGTGTGCGATCCGCCGGTGATCACGACTGGCGTAACTGACAGGTCATAGGAACGGAACCACCCTCCGCTGATCGAGGTGAGCGCGAGCGTCAGTTGTCCCGGCGAACTCAGCCGTCCTGAGCTGTGCTGCTGCAGGACCTGCCCGGTGACCTCAGCTCCTTTGTCGAAGAAAATCTTGCCATTCACGATAACCGGCTGCACGAGCTTCCCGTGAAACACGTCGCCCACTTTCGCCGTGTCGCTGGATATGCGATCGTCGATCCGGACTTGCAGAGCAGTGTTCGGCGGTAATGATGCGGTCGCTGGAAACGCCTGCGGCACACACAATGCCACGGAAAGAAGAGAGAGCAGTATTTGTGCAATGTGGCGGAGTTTCATCAACATCCTCGATGGCGGGGGAATTCCATCCTATGAATTTGGAGGGGAGGTCGACAAGATAACGAGCGGATACGGAGCGTACACGTCCCGGAGTAACTAGAGGTTTGAGGGGCAGAAACAATCGCGATACGCCGGGGTTTCTACCGCCTGCGTAGGTAGACACGGCATGCCCCGTCTGGTGGACATTGCAGAAGGGCGCTAATCGCCACACACTATAGCTTTACGCCGATTCCGAGCTCTCGCAATTGCGCTGGGCTCACAGGCGTAGGCGCATCGACCATCAGATCGACTGCCTTCGCCGTCTTTGGGAAGGGGATAACCTCGCGCAGGCTGTCAGCTCCGGCAAGAATCATCACAATACGGTCAAGACCCAAGGCGATTCCCCCATGCGGAGGAGTTCCGTATTCGAGCGCTTCAAGGAAGAAGCCAAAGCGAGAACGCGCCTCTTCATCGGTCATTCCAAGAGCATTGAAGATTTGCTTTTGAATATCCTGGCGGTGAATTCGAATCGAGCCCGATCCCAATTCGGTACCATTCAGGACAATGTCATAGGCAAGCGCGCGCACTGCGCCTCGATCAGAGAGCAGCTTGCCAAAATCTTCTTCGTGCGGCGACGTGAATGGATGGTGCGCGGCGTTCCAGCGTCCTTCTCTGTCATCGTACTCAAACATAGGAAAGTCGGTGACCCATAGAAAACGAAAATCCTCGGCAGTTCCCTTCTTGGCGAAAGCTCCGTGCTTCTCTTTGTATTTCTGCGCGAGTGCTAGTCGCAGCGCTCCTGCTGATGTGTACACAGCTTCTGCTGCTTTGCGCATCGCAATGGTAGAGCGGTCCTCGACGGGAGCTGCAGCTACGAGTACGAGCAGGTCGTCGGCTTCGGCTTCGCACATGGCTCGCAGCTTCGTGACGGAATCGGGAAAGCTCTTATCCAGCCGCTTCAGGTCGTCGATGACCTTGGCGGGAGGTTTGAGGGAGAAGAGCTGCTTGTTGTCGTCGCGCTCTTTGCGCGAGAGCTCGCCCACCTTTGGAATTCGGACTGCAACCACCGGCAGCAGCGGATCAAGAGTCAGAGCATTCAGGTTCTCCTCGGTAAATGCCTCGCGCACGTCGCACATTGCGGGCAGACGCATATCGGGTTTATCGATGCCGTACTTGCGAATGGCATCGTCGTACTTCATTCGCGGGAACGGAGGCTTGAGCTCGATGCCCGCTTCCCGGAATGCGGCAAACAGAAAGGCCTCCACTACCTCGAAGACTCGTTCCTGAGTTGGGAAAGAGGTCTCGAGATCAATCTGCGTGAACTCCGGTTGTCGGTCGGCTCGCAGGTCTTCGTCGCGAAAACAGCGAACGATCTGGAAATACTTGTCGAATCCCGAGATCATCAGGATCTGCTTGAACAGTTGAGGCGATTGCGGCAGCGCGTAGAACGACCCTGGATAGACACGGCTGGGCACGAGATAATCACGCGCGCCCTCGGGCGTGCTACGCGTCATGAACGGCGTTTCTATCTCGAGAAATCCGCGCTCGTAAAGCGCCTTGCGTATTGCCAGCGAGACGCGGGAACGCATGGCTATATTCGCCTGCATCTCCGGGCGGCGCATATCGATGTAGCGATACTTCAGCCGGAGCTCTTCATTCGAGATAGCCTGCTCGGCCGGAGAAAACGGCGGCGTCTTGGAGTCATTCAGAATCCTCAGCTCGTTTGCGATGATTTCAATCTCACCTGTGGGCAGATTCTTATTGATGGTCGCCGCATCGCGCCTCTTCACCGCTCCCACTACGGCCAGAACATACTCAGATCGCACAGCTTCCACTTTCGCGTGGAGCGCCGGATTCCGCTCGTTGTCGAAGACCACCTGCACTATGCCGGTACGGTCGCGCAAATCAATGAAGATCAAATTGCCCAAGTCGCGGCGGCGATTCACCCATCCCATGAGGGTGATGGTCTTTCCGGCATCGCTGGCAGTGAGCGTGCCGCACATGGTGCTTCGTTCGAGGTTTCCAAGCAGGTCGAGCTGAGTTTCGGGCAAGGTGAAGTCCTTGAGGTTCGGGGTAATCCTTCATCTTAATTGTGGAATTAGGAAATGTGCGAACGGAACTTCAACTGCTAGCTGGCGGGTATAGCGCGCCTGTATCGGCCGCGTCTCTCGATATTGGGATCGGATCGTCGAACCTGGAGCTGGCCATTCCGCCAGCTCCAGCCCACCGCCTACCGGCGGCGGTTCTGTCTTGGCTACACGCTCACCGCTTGCTTCACCGGCACCTGCGTGAACCAACCATGGCGATCACGCACGCGGCCTTCGACGATATCGAAGAACTCCTTGTGCAGCGCGCGCGTAATCGGACCGGTTTTGCCGTTTCCGACCACGATCTTGTCCACTGTACGGATCGGCGTGATCTCGGCGGCGGTTCCCGTAAAGAAAACTTCGTCGGAGATGTAGAGCATTTCGCGCGGAATCATCTGCTCGATGATTGAAAAACCAAGTTCCTTCACGAGTTCAATTACGCTGGCTCGGGTGATGCCCGGCAGAACGGAATTTCCGAGCGGAGCGGTATATACCGTTCCCTTACTAACGAGAAACAAATTCTCGCCTGAACCCTCGCTCACGTAACCATTCACGTCGAGGGCAATCCCTTCAACATATCCATTAAGGATCGCTTCCATCTTAATGAGCTGTGAGTTCATGTAGTTCGCACCAGACTTGGCCATGGCGGGCAAAGTATTAGGCGCCATGCGGTTCCAGGAAGAGACGCAGACGTCCACGCCTTCATCCGGCGAACCATGGCCGAGATACTTGCCCCAGGCGTAGTTGCAGATGTAGACCTCAACCGGCGAGCCAAGCGGGTTGACTCCAGCCTCGCCATAGCCACGAAGAACGATTGGGCGGATGTAGCACGGAAACACGCCATTTGCGGCGACTGTATCAACCATCGCTTGAACAATCTCGTCCTCGGAAAACGGCACGTCCATACGGTAGATCTTGGCCGAATGGATCAGTCGTTCCGCATGTTCCTGGGCGCGAAAAATTCCCGCGCCATTCGGATGCTTGTAGCAGCGCACGCCTTCGAAGACGGACGAGCCGTAATTCACCACATGCGACATGACGTGCAGCTTGGCTTCGTCCCAGTTGATCAGCTTGCCGTTGTGCCAGATTTTTTCCGACTTCGGAATTGCCATGCGCTCTCCTTACGAATGCAATCAGCAGAAGATGATGAAGCTTCTATTATATTCGGTCGCTCTGCTCCACAGACTAGGAAAGTAGTTCCGAACCGAGAACGATGGGTAGTGCGATGCTGACGGGGAGCGAGGTCGCGCCGCTCTTGGAGGGATATTCCCGCACGATCAGATTCTCCGGCTCAAACGACTTCCTCAAAGATGCCGATGAGCCGTTCCGAATCGCTAAGGGCTTCGCAGTCTTTGTCTATCTTCGCATAATCGGCGGCAAAACGATGTTTAAACCGTAGGTAGGACTCGCGATTCTGCCAGACATCGATTGTGAAGTATGAGCCTTCGCGCTCGCTATCTCGCACGAGGATCGTTTTCACATACGCCGAATCGCGCCGAAAGAACTGCGCCCAGATTCCGTCGCCTTTGTACGCTTTCACAAAATCGACGCAGTTTTGCTGCGATATCTGAAACTCCCATAGCACATAGATCATTGCCTGGTCTGAATGAATTCAACACATGGCTGTCGCGCACAATTGAACACTGCGACGACAGTCCATGTTGAGCACTCAACTACATTTTCGTAACAGGATTGGGAGGCGGAGCTTGTCCTTGCGCGGCCTCTTCTTTGCGAACAGCGGCTTCGGCGGCCTGGAAGCCTAGCTTAGAATGCGTCCCGTCGCAAAAGGGCTTATTGGTGCTTCCTCCACAGCGACAAAGTGAAAAGGCAGGCTTGCCGGTCAGGTCCCACTCACGACCTTCAGCGTCCACCAGTTTGACTACGCCTTCGACACGATACGGCCCGTTTGGCTTCACGGTGATCTTTACGTCTGCCATTGAGTTCAGTGATCCTCCTTCATTAGTGTATCTGTGACGTACCATCTCTGAACACCTGTAGCTGCTTTGCATGGCCTCAGGACTCCTGCGGATTTCGCATCGCATCCTACTTCGAACAGACATGGAGGAAAGCACATGAAGTTCATATTCGGATTTGCGATCGGGGTTGCGCTCGGTCTGCTTTACGCTCCAGCGCGGGGCGAGGAAACACGATGAAAGCTTCTCGAAAAGGTACGGGAGCTGCCCGAGTTACCTCAGCAAAAAGCGAGAGAAATAGCCGCAACTGCGAAAATTAAAGCAGGCGATTTAGGCGCGCAATTAGGGCGACAGGCTGCGGAGGCAGCGGTGGAAAGCGCAACACCGAACGCGATGGGTCAGCCGAGTGAGAAAGTCGGCTAACGGTGTTTCGAGATAAGTGAGCAAAGACTCCTGGTAGAACTCTGCTTCCTCATCAACTCAAGCGGTAGTCACTCCGATATCATGCAGCCAAATCGAGGAGAGCCAATCCCGTCGTCTCGTCCATTGTGCGCTGAAGATATGCAGGCGTTTCGACAACCATAACTTCCATGGTTGGCCAGACGCTTCCTCCCAGCAGATGGCCTCCATGTGCAGTACCGTCGCACTTGCCCACGATTACATGGGCGTGCAGCTTAGCTTTCTCGTTGCTGCGTGCCAGATTCCCAACGCATGACAGCAGCTCAACCTGCTCGTTGATTTCGATTGGCTGATAGTCGCGACGATCGCGATCGAAGTAGCCAAGGCGCACGCGTCGGAAAGCCCCAATCCCGCTCAGACGAGCGCCGCCTATGCTGTTCTCTTCGGCAAACTGCAGGAGCAGCGGAAGAACCTCATCATTTTTGTCGAACACTAACACAAAGGTCTTCAGCTTGTTCTCTTCGATTAGAACCTTTGATTGCATTTTGTCCCCCTGAATCAAGGAGCAGTTCTTTCCTGCTATGCCCGATTTGAACCTCTCGTCTGGTTTGATGCTTGAGTACTGCTCTCCGCACAGCACTTTATGCCAGCTAATGTGGTGACGCGACTTGAAGGCGCACACAATCGGCAAGGACCGGGAGTCGAGTTAACGGAAAGAGAGACGTGTATCGGCGAAGCCGATCAGGGGCGTGAAGAATCTGTAGTGCTATAACTCGCGTCTTCCTTCTAGCGCTTTGGCCATCGTGACTTCGTCCGCATATTCAATGTCGCTGCCGGCGGGAATACCTGTGGCGATGCGCGTCATCCTGACCGGGGAGTTCTTCAGCATTCGCTGAATGTAGACCGCTGTGGCCTCGCCTTCGACCGTAGGATTGGTCGCAATGATTAGTTCATCCACTTCTCCGCGTTCGACACGTTGACTCAAGCTTGCGAGCCGCAGATGCTCGGGTCCGATGCCGTGTAACGGCGACAGCGCTCCGTGAAGCACGTGATAGACGCCGTTGTAGCTGCGCGTCTTCTCGATCGCGGCGATGTTGGTTGGTTCTTCGACAACACAAACCAGGCGCTGATTGCGCGTGGCGCTGCTGCAATACACGCAGGGATCAATGTCGGTGATGTTGCTGCAAATCGAGCAGAGATGAAGACTGGCTTTAACCTGACGAATTGCCTCGGCAAGTAGGTCGGCGTCTTCGTTGCTGGCACGCAGGATGTGGAAGGCGAGCCTCTGCGCCGTTTTGCCGCCGATGCCCGGCAGCTTTTTCAATTCATCGATGAGCCGCGCCATCGGCTCGGCGAATTTTGACAAGGTACCTCGACTGAATTGGACTTGCGATGCAAGTCAGGGGCGAACCGCGTTAAAACAATCCCGGCAGATTCATTCCACCGAGCATGCTTCCCAAATTGGATTGCATCATGCCATCCACTTTGCGCCCAGCTTCGTTCACTGCGGCGATGATCAGGTCCTGCAGCATCTCTACATCGCCTGATTTCACTGCTTCGGGATCAACTTTGACCGAGATTACTTGTTTCTGGCCGTTCATCTTCACCGTCACTGTGCCGCCTCCAGACGACGCTTCGACAACAGTGGCACGCATCTTCTCCTGAATTTCCTGGGAGGCGCGTTGTGCCTGGGCCAGCAACTCCTTGGGATTGAATTCCATGCTCGCCGTCTCTCCAGCTATTTCTTGCGTAAATCGACTACCGTGCGAACTTCCGCCCCGAACTTCTCCTGCATGCGCCGCACGATCGGATCTTCGGCAGCGCGTTGACGAGCGCCGCCCGCGCCGTTTCCATTCCCATTTCCATTTCCATTGACGCTGCGCTCTACCGGAATCTGCACAATTCCGCCTCCGGTGACGGTCAGCTTAATGGGACGTCCACTGAGTCGAGAAGCTTCCTGCGCCAGCAGTCGGCGTGCATCCGCGCTCAAACTCAAATCGATTACCTTTTCGGAAAGGGGCAGGCGAAGGTGAAGCTGATTGCCTTCGAACTTCCATTCTCCCCGGGCGAGCAGATCGGCAGCAGTGTCCTGACCCTGGCCTTCGAGAACCCCGATCAGGGCCGAGCGCAGATCTTCAAGGCGAACATCGTTCGGAGCCGTGGCTGCCGCAGGTTCCTCTGGAGCTTCTGCGAGTGCCACTGCGGCGGCAGTCGCAGAGACTGCGGCCATAGCCAAATTGCCGCGGGTTTGTATCTCTGCTCCAGATTCCGCGATTGAAGCCGCCGCAGATCCTTCAGGTTCGGATGAACGAATCTTTCGCAAACGATCTGCTTCGAACGGCGAGACCACGCGACTAGGTGCAGTCGCTGCCGGCGAACCGAACGGCTGCGGGCCTTGCGGTCGCAACGAACTCAATGCCGAGAGTTTGGGTTCGACAGCTCTTGGAGAGCCACTAGATACCGACGGCGCTGCGGACCGGGTCGGCGCCCCAGTCCCGCCTGCATTTGCCTGGCTCAGCAATTCTTCGAGTGGAAGCAGGCGATGCGCATGCACCATCTTCAACATGCCAAGCTCTAGATGAAACCGCTGCTCCTGACGATATCCAAGCTCGTCGTGAGTGCGCAGAACGATGTTCAAGAAACGCGTGAGGTCTTCTTCGGAAAACAGTGCTGCAACGGCAACTATCTTCTTCTTCTCATCCGACGAAATCTGCAGCAGCGGC
>DATEMI010000155.1:0-3156 GCA_035275665.1 Terriglobales bacterium
GAACCTCCTCGCGTCTAATTCCCAAAAGAGGACGCACGATGCTGGCTCCTCCGACCCGCTGTTCTGGAAAGATGCCCGCCATGCCGCGCGTGCCCGTGCCGCGCACTATCTTCATCAGCACCGTCTCAGCCTGATCATCCAGCGTGTGAGCGGTGGCGATGCGCTTCACGGTGTCGCCCAGGAGCGACTCAAAAAATCCATGCCTCAGTTGGCGGGCGGCTGCTTCGAGGCTGAGCTTTTTCTGACCTGCGTATGCTTGCGCATTGCCCCGCTGACTGAGGAACTCCAGTCCGTGGGCCTCGGCCAATTCGGCAACAAACTTTTCGTCAGCATCCGCATCGGCCCCGCGGATTCCGTGATGGAAATGTGCAATGCTGAGCGCGACGCCTAATTCGCTGCGCAGTTCCAGCAGAATTCGCAAGAGTCCAACGGAATCAGCCCCGCCGGAGACGGCCACAGCGACTCGATCCCCGGCACGCATCAGTTCGCGCTCGCGAATAGAGCGCGCGACGCTTTGGGTGAGTGAGAGCACGAGAACATGATGGAGTAGACAGTCGGCATTCGGCAATCGGCATTCGGCCAAATCATTTGCCAGACACTACAAACATGTTCAGCCCTGAACCTGACTAGCTGAATCTCATCGGTCGTCCCGACGGCTGTGGCCGGCTGCCGATTGCCGACTGCCGAGTGCCCCCTTTATACTTCGCTTCCCATGAGGGTTGTAGTCATCATTCCGGCAGCCGGCCTTGGAACGCGCATGGCGGCGCATTCAGGCTCTCGCCCCGGACAACCTGCTAAACAGTTTGCTGAGATCGCAGGCAAGCCGATCCTGCTGCATACACTTGAGAAGTTTTCAGCAGTGCCGGAAGTCACTGACATTTACATTGCGGTACGGGAGATTGAAACTGCTCGCCTGCGCGAATTTGTGTCTGCACAGGAGTTGCGGCCCAAGGTGCATGTGGTCATCGGAGGCGACCACCGTCAGCAATCGGTGGCGAATGCTTTGCGGGAAATTCGCGCGCAGGACAACGATGTTGTGCTCGTGCACGACGCCGTGCGTCCTTTTATAGATGCCGAGATCATTCACAACGTCATCGACAGCGCCGCAGCTCAAGGGGCGGCAATCGCCGGTGTGCCAGCCGTGGATACCATCAAGCAGGTCGAGCGCACCGCTAACGGCGCGATCATTACCTCAACGGTTCCACGCGAACGAGTAGTCATGGCACAAACGCCACAGGGCTTCCGCTACTCGGTAATCAAGCGCGCTTTCGATGAAGCCGCTCAAGACGGATTTATTGGTACTGACGAAGCTTCTCTCGTGGAGCGCTCAGGACACCAGGTTGCAGTCGTTATGGGCTCAGCGCGAAACATCAAAATCACAACGCCATCAGACCTGGAGCTCGCTGAATTCTTTTTTCACCACGGAGACACGAAGAAAGCCATCGGGTGATCGGGTCATCGGGTGATCTGCGCGCTCGGCTGGATTTACTTCACCGATGAACCCAATTATCCGATGCATGGTTGCTACACTTTCCTAAGCTGCTAGAGGAACCGAATGAGGATTGGCTACGGTTGGGATTCACACGAATTCAAGAAAGGCGTGCCGCTGAAGATCGGTGGAGTGGCGCTCGAGCACACCCACGGCTTGGCTGGTCACTCTGATGGAGACGTGCTGCTGCACGCTCTTACCGATGCATTGCTCGGCGCTGTGGCAGCCGGCGACATAGGCGGCTATTTTCCCCCTTCGGACCCAAAATGGAAAAACGCAGATTCATCGCTCTTTGTCGCCGTCGCGTTGGCGAAGGTGAAGGAAGCTGGGTACCAGGTCTGTAACGTGGATTCCACGCTCGTTCTTTCTGAGCCGAGAGTCGGCCCGGTGGCTAACCGCATTCGTCAACGGGTGGCAGAACTGTTGGAGATTTCCCCGCTAGAAGTCGGTATTAAAGCCAAAACACCTGAAGGTATGGGTACGGAAAAAGCGGCGATCGCGCACGTCGTGGTGCTGCTGGAGAGACAAGACGATCACAAGAAGCTAGAGGTTGCGGCAGCGATGCTCGAAGCCGACAAGCACGTCGACGAAGTTGTGAAGAGTCTTATCAGCGACGTAAAGATTGAGAAGAAGCCGCGACGCGAGAAAGTGCGGACGTAATCAGTAAAGTCGGAAGCTTACTTCGATTTGGATGGCAACGTTGACTTTCCGGCCGTCTTTCACTGCGGGTTCAAACAGCCACTGATTGAGTGCCTCAAGAGCCTTCTCGTCCAGACCAAGTCCCAGCGCCCGGATCACGCGAGGATTATGGATCCTGCCATCGGCCCCGACAATCGCTTCGACTAGAACCGTGCCTTGATGCTTCGCTTTGCGAGCTTCTTCGGAGAACTCGGGCTCGGTTTGGTATTTGATACGTGGCGGAGAAACTCCGCCGCCCACCTGAAACACTCCGCCGCCGATTCCAGCAGTGTCGCCCGGACCAACGCCGCGTCCGTTGCCCTCACCTACGCCACCGCAGCATCCTGAGCCGATACCAGAACCGTAACCGGTTCCGTTCGACGGCACGCTCAATAGGCTGGTCAACGATCCCACCGGACCTTGCTGCGTGATCTTCACCTGCGGAGGAACCATGACGGTCTGCTCGACCGCCAACTTCGGCGCATCGTTACGGATCACCACCGTTGGCGGCGTGATCTGTTGCATGCTGAACTTCGGAGGCGCACCGTGGCTGACTTCGAGTTTGTCACGATCTCCACCACCACCACCGCCACCCACGTGTTTCGCTGCGCTCGGCAGAGGGATATACGCTCCGATTTCAACCACCGGTCCGAGGGCCTGCGCAATCTGGGTGCGATGCTCGATCACCTGATGCGTGAGATAGAGAACCAGTGCAAGTACTACGGTGTGCAGAATGATTGACGTATAGAAATTGCGCGACTGAACTGCGTAGGTTCCGTATCCGTCGCCGAACAATGTAGGCAGGATGTCATGTGGCTGCCGCGGAGGAGGGATATTTCCCGTCGGTAGCGGAGAGGCCGGTTGCGTGGCCGAGGTAGCCATGTGTCTGCTCCACAGTATAGACCGCCAGCCCACAAAATGTTCACGATTTCTCGGGTATGGTACCGGCGTGGCGACCTTGAACTCGAGTACGCCAATCTCGAAGCGCT
>DATEMI010000156.1:0-10563 GCA_035275665.1 Terriglobales bacterium
GGTTTTGCGCACGTAACCATCGGACGATGGATTGTCAGCTACCCAGTTGCCGGTCACATCCGCGGCGAAGCAGCATGTCACGCTACACAGGGCAACCAGAACAGAACGAGTGAATTTCATCAGCTAAAAGCTCCTCCAAAAAAGCGTTCCATTCTAAACACGGTACTCGCGTCCTTTATCTGCAACCAGGCTCATGTCGGTTCGCAGCCTTCGTTCATAGCCAGGCCAAAAACTTCAGCACGTGACTTCATTCCTTGCTCGATCTCGAGTCTTCGACTGCACCTATGTCTTTCATATTCAGCGACATCGCTTAACCTGCATCTTTTCTCCGTCCCCGTGCCAACGCCAAGATTTCCAGGGGGTAACGCCGAGTTTTCCACGGGGTTACCCCAAGTTTTCCACGGGGTAACGCCGAAATTTCCACGGCGTTACCCCAGACTCTTCAGCTGCCTTACCCCAAGTTGCATTCGAGCAAAACTTGCTCTGAGTCGAAACTTGCGTTCCTGAATTGGGACACGATGCCATACTTCTGTGCTATCCCGAATTTCTTCCAGTGTCAACGAAGAAATTCTGTGCCTGTTCGCACTTTAGAGAGCAACTATCATGCCAACTTCGTGGGCTTTGTTGTGCAGCGCCTGCATCGTTGGACCCTTGCGCGTAAGCTAAAAGTGATCGCGGCTCGCATGTTCTTTTGTGCGCTCTCAGCGATGCATCCGATCCGTTACGGAGAACGAACATGCCGAAAATGCGTGCAGTTCAGGTGAGCAAGCCCGGTGGGCCGTTCGAGATGGTGGAGCGCGAGATTCCCCTGCCAGGACCGCGACAGGTTCGCGTGAAAGTGCAGGCCTGCGGACTGTGTCACAGCGACTCACTAACCAAAGAAGGACACTGGCCTGGCATCAGCTATCCGCGCGTGCCTGGACACGAGGTCGCGGGCGTCATCGACGCAGTCGGCTCCGATGTACCTCAATGGAAAGTCGGACAGCGTGTCGGCGTCGGCTGGCTCGGTTCCTATTGCGGATACTGCGAGTCGTGTCGCCGCGGCAGCTTCGTCACGTGCGCGAACCAGAAGATCACCGGCATCACGATGGACGGTGGGTACGAGGATTATGTTCTCGTCCCATATGAAGGACTGGCATTAATTCCAAATGAGATCAGTCCAGTTGAAGCCGGTCCATTGATGTGCGCCGGCATCACAACCTTCAACTCACTGCGCAACAGCGGCGCGCGTGGTGGAGACACGGTCGCAATCCTCGGCATCGGTGGCCTTGGCCACCTGGGTGTGCAGTTCGCTGCGAAGATGGGCTTCCGCACGATCGCCATCGCGCGCGGCAAAGATAAAGAGCCGCTCGCCAAACAACTGGGCGCGCAACAGTACATCGACAGCGCAGCCACAGATCCCGCAGCCGAGCTGCAGAAACTCGGCGGCGCGAGAATCATCCTCGCCACTGCGACCAATGCGCAAGCTATGGCCGCAACTATGGCCGGCTTGTCGCTCGACGGACGCCTCATCGTCCTCGGCGCAGATTTCACGCCGATGCAACTCAACACCGTTAGCTTGATCGGAAAACGCTCGGGACTTTATGGATGGCCGTCAGGCTCGTCGATGGATTCCGAAGACACGATGAAGTTCTCGGCCATGACCGGAGTGCATCCGATGATCGAAACTTTTCCGCTCGAAAAAGCTCAGGAAGCCTATGACCGCATGATGAGCAACAAGGCGCGATTCCGGGTAGTGATCACTACCGGAAATTAAGCACGTTGAGGCATTGGTTTCGCAATTCGGTTCAACTCTGCATCCTCGATGATGTTCACCCCGGCCCAAGGAGAGCTTCATGCGACTGATTATTCTTTTGCTGTTATTGAGCACGATCATGAGCTTTGGACAAACCAGGGACACAGCAGAGCCGCAGACGATTCCATTATGGGAACAGGGCGCGCCGGGAGCGCTCGGCCAAGCCGACGAAGATAAGCCAACCATAACCTTGTACCGGGCGAACGGAAACGGCGTTCGCACGGCCGTGATTGTCGCGCCAGGTGGTGCCTACGCGCACCTCGCCATGAACCATGAAGGACGACAGGTGGCGAACTGGCTGAATGCTCTCGGCGTCACTGCCTTTGTTCTGAAATATCGGCTCGGACCGAAGTATCACCATCCCATCGAGCTTGGCGATGTGCAGCGCGCGATTCGCCTGGTGCGAAGCCGCGCACAGGAGTTCAGCATCGCGCCCGACCGCGTGGGCATGATGGGTTTTTCTGCCGGAGGGCATCTCGCCTCTACTGCCGCCACACATTTCGATAACGGAAATAGCAGCGCTGCTGATCCCATCGATCGAGTCAGCAGCCGTCCTGATTTCCTGATCCTCGGCTATCCGGTGATTACGATGCAAGGACCTTACGCCCATAGCGGCTCGGTGAGAAATCTGCTCGGAGATCATCCCGATCCGAAGCTACTGGAGGAGCTTTCCAACGACCTTCACGTCACCTCCCAAACTCCCCCAACATTTTTGTTCACGACCAGCGAAGACAAAACCGTTCCCGCGGAAAACAGCGTCAACTTCTATCTCGCACTGCACAAGGCCGGAGTTTCGGCAGAGTTGCACGTCTTCGAAAAAGGTCCGCATGGAGTGGGCCTTGACCTCTCTGATCCTGCGCTTGGCGAGTGGCCAACTCTGCTCGCGAATTGGCTGCGCGAGCGAGGACTGGTCGGAGCACGATAACGCAAACAGGCAACCTCGACCTCTCGCGCGCGACTCCCATCCCAAGGATTTCGAGGAGACTAGGAATGGCACGAGATGGATTCTGGAGCGGATTCGGGTGGGGCACTCTGGCCGGAGCTGCTGCTGGTTCAGCGGCGTTCTGGTTCGCAAGCGGACGCGCGTCCAGTTATGACCGCCGAATCCTGCGCCTGGAACGCAGCATCCAGATCGGGCGTCCCATGGAAGAGGTCTACACTGCATGGTCCCGTTTTGAGAATCTGCCGGAGCGAGTTGCGCTGCTGCGCGAGGTTGCCGTTCGAGGTAACGAATCCACGTGGAGGATACAAATCGACGGACGTCGCTTTGAGTTCAATGCGGTCACTTCGCAATTGGTTCCCAATCAGGCAATCGGATGGAAATCGGTTAAAGGACCAAAGCACTCGGGCCGTATTAACTTCGCCAGGCTAGGCAACGACACTCTCGTGCACGTGACCATGAACTACGCTCCGCCGCTCGGACGACTTGGACGGTTACTTGCTCCCGTAACCGACCATCTGGAGAGCAAGATTGATGAGGCCTTGCGTGATTTCAAGCATTCGCTGGAAGAGAAGGGAGCTTCAGGACGGGAGCGCTCCGCAAGCGACATCGCAGTCGACCGTTGGCACGGACGTGCGCCAGCCAGTGCGGGATGGGACCAGCCGAACACGCAGCTTGCTACGGGAACAGAGGGCGCACGGCGCAGAAATCCTGCCGGCACACCGGGCACGCATGTTGAAGACGCAAGCGGAGTGCAAAATCCTGGAGCTGTCGATTACACGCGTCCGCCGGAAAATCGCTAATCACTTCGGAGCTTCGTCTTCCTGCGGAAACGACTTCATTGTAATTTGACGCGACTTGGCCGAGACCTGCCCGGATTCATCCTGATCGTATTGTTTCAGCGTTCCGCGAATCATCCAGTAGCCTTCTTTGTCGGGAGTCTTGGCGTCTCCACGGTTCACGTCTCCGGAAAATTCATACCATGTGCCATGGATTGGCTTGGTGGTGAAATCCATGTGACTGCCTGCGAGCGAGGCTTTGCTGAAGAACTGATCAAGGAAAACATCGCGGTCGCTATCGCGCTCCCCGTAGCGCGACACAAAACCCGATAGCTTTCCATTCTCCACCGTGATCTGCACAAATTCGCCTTCACGCAGGAAGGTGTACATTCCGGAGATTTCGTCAGGAACAGTTGCTTGCACCGCAGGAGCTTGAGCCGCCGACTTGCTCCTTTTGTGACTGGCCTTTTGCGCATGAGAATCAAGACAGGCACCTGTGATGACGAACAGCAGACACCAGAACAGGCCCAGCCTGGCCGGGATAAATTGGATTGAGGTGATTTTGCGCATTGTTTGAAACTGGTTTCGACTGTTTACCAAGGTATAATCCAGCTACTCGGTAAGCAATGGTTTTTCCATGTCCGCCCTTGGCAGTGCACAGCAGCAATCGTCGATTTCAAAAGCTGCGACCGCGCGCCAACCTCGCCTGAACTGGGAACTGCCGGCGTGGTTTCCATCGTTTCGCGAGAATCTCTCTTCGTGCCTACGCCGCCAGGAATCAGCCCCCACCTTATTCCGCCCGGGAATCTTCTGGAAAGATGTCTTCGTCGATCAGGAGCTGAACTGGAAAGCGATTACGCGGTCGTATGCCGGCCACCTTGTCTTTGCGGGGCTGGTGTATGTGCTGTCGATGCCGTACTACGCACATCATTTCACCCTGGTTCAGTCGCACGATCGTATTACCTATTTCAACCCCGATGACGACGTTCTTGTTTCGGAGCCGGCCGCCGAACAGCCGGCGCCGAAGAAGCTTGCGCCAGTGATCAGCCGCAGTTCAAGAGCGCGTTTTGCCTCCCAGAGGGACGCGGCGAAGCGGGTCGCAGAGGCCATTGCCGTCCCGAAATGGGCGGATAATACTACACGCACCATCGTCGCTCCGGACGCTCCGAAGATTTACGCTACCGCTCCGATGCCTGACATCGTTCTGGTTACACCAGTGCCGCAGGCGCCGCCGGTGGCTTCAGTCGCAGCCAGCACACCGAAGCTGGTCGCGCCGGTTCTGGATGTAACTCCCGTCGCTCCGCCTCCTGACGTGAGCCAGGCAAAGCTGAACACGCCGGCACTGCCTCAGGCCGCTGCCATTGCTCCGCCCGTAGATACCCATGGAACACGCAGCCTGGCGAATTTAACTGTTGTGCCGACGCCGCAAGCAGTCAATGCAGAGCCGAAGCTCACGGTTGCTGCAACCCACAGACTTCCCAATTTGGGAGACGTTGAACCCGTTGCCCCCGCGCCTGACCTGAAGGATGTGGGCACGACTCAGATGTCGAAGGCTATTCCCGCCGTGGCGCAGCCGGTCGCTCCGCCTCCGGACACACAAGCTCTGGCGCACGCGTCGGGATTGAGCGGAAATCTTCCAGCAGCAGCGGAACCGATCGCTCCCGCCCCCGATATCAGCGGCACCGGAACGGCAGCTTCGGCGGCTGGCTCACTGATTTCGATTAATTTGAATCCCATCGCGGGACCGCCGCGAATGCCGGATGGGACGCGGCGAGGCGCATTTGCGGGGAATCCAGATGCCGGGAATGGCACGGGAATACCTGAGCGCAAAGCCGGCGGCAATGGACCGGGTGGCGATTCGCCCGTTTCCACCAAAGACGAACTCGGCATTATCGCTGCGGCCGTTCCGCATGGGATCGCAAACGGTATTCCTGCGCTGACCTCTCCCATTTCGGGAGGCAGCGGCTTGCGTAATTCCCTGCTGACCATGGCGAGGCATCCTGGTTTGAGCCTGCCTCCTCCGCGAGTTACGCCGCCGGACGACGCGCCGACCGCGGTAGACGCAAAGGTCTTCCGAGGACGCAAGTACTACACAATGGCTCTGAATAAGCCGAACCTGACCTCCGCTGGAGGAAGCTGGATTTTTCGCTTCGCCGAGCGTGGCGCCACTGCGACATCCGGCGACGTCACCGCGCCAATACCATTACGGGAAGTTGATGCGGCGTATCCGGCTGAGCTGATGCGCGAGAACATTCAGGGCATTGTCATTTTGTACGCCATCATCCGCGCCGATGGCACGGTGGCGGAAGTGAAAGTTCTCGAGGGTTTCGACGACCGCCTCGATGAGAATGCCGCCCGGGCCCTCAGCGCCTGGCATTTCGTTCCCGGTACGCGCGATGGCAATCCGGTCGATCTCGAAACCGTGGTCCGCATTCCATTCCGCAGCAAGCGCGGCTTCTAAGGAATCAGTCCGACTCGGCGGACGTTCACGCCATGAGCGGTGTCGATCGCTTGCGCCACATAGTCGAATTCCACATCGGGATCGCCTTTCACGAACAAGATGCGATCCGCGCGTAGCTTGTAGATATCGATCAGGCGGCTGCGAAGATCGGCCCATGCGAGAGCCTGCTGATTGATCGATAGGGAAGGAACTCCGCTCTTTTCCTGCTTGAGCTGCAGGATGATCGGGACGTTTACTTGAGCATCCTTGCCTTTCTGCTCGGGAACCTCGGTAAACAAGCCATGGGGATCGGTCGGCGTAATGATCATGAAGATTATGAGCAAAACCAGCAGAACATCGATCAAAGGCGTAACATTCATCTCCGCTGCTGGACGGCCGCCCGCTCCCAAATTGAAACTCATATTTTTTCTCCGGCTGCACAATTGGACACCGATACGCCTGAGAGAGTTTCAGATTAGAGTGCCGTGCTTGTGGGGCCCATATTGTCTGAGAGGAACGTCGATTGAGGCCTAGAGCGCGACTGCCGCACTGGCGAGCGGCTTCTCGAGGAGTTGATAAATCTCCGGACTGACACACACCTCATAATATTTGCGCGCCGTCCAGTCGCTCACCGTCATGCTGCCGGCATCGACGTGCGGAATCACAGATTCCCGGATCGCAATTTTGTGGAATACTCCAGCCGCAATCGGAACGGTTCCGCTAAACAGCTTGACTTCTTCTTTCGGCCAGATGGTGGCTAGCTGACAGGAGTGCTCTTTCAGGCTGATTTCCTGCGTGAGCTTTTCGAACGCAGCCGGGCTGATCATTACGCCGCCGATGTTGTAGCGCACCAGAAATTCGTCTGGATTGCCGCTGGTGTCCTTGTCCTGCACAGTCTGCAAACTGAAAACATTGAACGGCGTAGTTTTACCCGCAACGAACTTGCGCGCACCTTTGCTGCAGGACGACAAACGATCGCTTTCATTCAACGCGCGCGAAATCATGATCCGCTGTGGACCGTACATCAGGTACATCGGCGGGGAGTCCTGATAAGAAATTCCGATTCCCAGTTCCAGAGCAGGAAGACCCTGTTTTTGTGATTGCTCGTTGTAGGCGCTGACGATCCCGATCATTTCCTTTGCCAGGACACAGGCGCGCGCCACTCCGAGACCGGTTTCACCGTGACGCTCGAACAGCGCGAGAATCATTGCGTCGCCCTCGATGAAAACGGTCGACGCATCGTACTTCGACAAAAGCTTGTTGATCGGCTCGTAGAAGTTCAGGCTGAAGTATGAGGCTGGATTCAGTCCACGCTCGAACAGCGTGCGGGTGAGGGTTGTCGATTCGCGAATGTCGGCTTTGAGGATGATGTGGCGGAGCACCTTCTCTTCTTCTCCGGTTTTTTGCTCGTCCGCAAGCAGGAATTCGTAAAGCGTGTTGTTGATTGCGGAGAGCTCGCGAAGACGCTCGGTGGAGATTACGTTCACCGCATCCATTGCCGCGCACACGGCTTCAAAACGGCGGAAATCGCGGTGATAGCGAAGGAAATCGGCGAAGAATCTTGCTGCGATCTTGGAGCGCTCGCCCCCCCGCCACGACTCAACCTTCTTCACAGAGGCATTCAGATTGTCTGGGGAAATCTTCCCGTGCTCCTCGAGCAGACTCTCAACGCGCGTACGTTCGGTTTTTGAAATCAGCGCATTCTTGAGTTGCTGCGGATTGATCGGCGGCGAGTACTGTGCCAGAAGAGGAACAGCTTCGTATGACGCAATCACGTGATCGAATACGTTCTCTTTTTCCAGCATCCCCAGCCAGCCGTTCAAGAGAGCACGCTGCGCCTTGCCCTTTGGCAAGCTCTCGACCGGAGATCCGCCCCCGAAAAGCTCATGCGCGTTCTCCGGCTCATTCAATAAAAGATCGATGCTTTCGTCGTTCTCCATGCCATCAGGCTGTAAGGACCGCAAAAAGTCGCATGCAATCGCCTGCATGGTTTCAAAACGGTCCGGATCGCGGTCATAATTCCCGAGCATCACGTACTGCTCAGCGTTCAGATAGTCGTCACGCCCGTCTTCGGTATAGAGAAGACGGTTGAGAAAGAGATCGTAGGCGACCCCCTCAGAATCGCCGAATAACGAACGTCGCATGCGCGAGAGAGACTCTTTCTCGATGTCGCGAATGGTGACAAAGAGATCCTGACCGACTTTTCTGAGTATCGCTTTCTTGCCGATCTGGAAATCGGCAAAGCGTTGTCGTAATTCCACGCCTTTGGCGGCAAAGATCTGGCGAGGTCCTTCGTACGATTTCAGTTTCGTGCGGCAGCGTTCAAGGGCCTGCGAGAATTGGATCGGCATCTCGTTGCGCTGAAACTTCACCGCAGCAAGCCGCGCGACGAAATCAACGGAGACATTGTTCTCGGCTTTCGCTCGATTCAGCGCGGCCACATGAAGATCGAGCAGAGCGCGTTTAAAATCGCCGGCCTCGGCTACTTTCGGTGCAGTAGTTGAGTTTCCGATGCCCGGTCCGGCAATTCGAGAAGTGGGCCTTGGGGTTACAGCGGCCTGCTCAATCAATGCCTCGATGCGTCCGTGCTTAACGATGAGGCGGAAGATGTGCTGCCGCGCGGTTTCCATGAAGCGCGAGCTGAGCGCTACGTCGTGACGGATGTTGTCGACGCCACGGACCAGCCCGTCGAGATGAATCGTTGGCTGGTATGACGAAAGCTGCACATGGCGAGCATGGGCAGAGAGCGACCCGCGCTGTAGGAAGCCAAAAGGCATCGCGTTCGGTCCGGCAGTGAGAAGGACTCAGACTCAGCGACGGCAGTTCGCCTTCAGGTAACTTGCAGACACAGGCCGGGACACGCAAGTGTAGTACGCTCCTACCGCAAGACAGCACTGGGTGTTCACCTTAACCGAATAGTTACGTTGGTGTTGGGCCAGGCAGCGAGGCAGGTTGGCAGTCGAGCACGATTTGTTGTCCGCGACCGCGGACTAGTTCTTCGCTGATCAACCAGGTTTGAATTCGGCGACCTGTTCGCCTGGACGGAAGACCGGGTGCTGTTGCTCAGCTGCATCCATCATCGACAGTTTGATATTGATCTCTTCGATCTCCTTGCGCGACCATCCCACGCTGCCGACCTCTATTTCACCACCTCGATTGATGAGAAAAACGGTCGGCACGTTGGTGAGCTTGTACGCATTCGAAACGATGTAGCGCGCAGGATCGTCGAGGACGACCGGGAAGGTGACGCCATACTTTTTGACGAAACTGGCAGTGTCGTTCGCATTGTCCTGAGAGACGCCGATGAAGCTAACCGCCTCCGTCTTGTGTACCTGCCACAGCCGTTCAAAATAGGGAAAAGCGTATTGGCATACGGGGCAACTTACCTTGAAGAACGCCAGAACCACCGGTCCATCGTTTAAGAGCTTGGAAAGAATCAAAGACTTTCCAGAAGTAGTGGTCAGCGCAAATTCAGGAGCTCGAATACCGCATGCAAGTGCCATCTATCTTCCCCTGGTCGTGATCGAAATCTCACTTCATTTGATTCTAAGCAAGCAGCTTTAGCTTCCGCAAAATCTTGCGTGTCAAACCTGTCAATGGCAACGTGCCTAACTGCGCCATTGGAACCCATTTCAGCGACGCCCTCCGTTCGGGATCTCCGGATGCGAAGACCTCGACAGTCCAGTCTGTCGTAGTGATCGAATGGCTGAGTTTCATTGTGGCGGGACCGGCGGGACCGGCGGCCTTGAGCTGCGGCAGCTCCCACATTCCCGGCATGAGACTCTCTCGTCCCGATCTGCGCCCCAGCAGGATCATGTCGCGCCGGCGCCGCAGTAGCAGCAATGCAGTTCTTCGCTGCCGCTTTTGCCTTGTTCTCGCGTTCTGAATGGTTCGGCTCTCGGAAGCGCAGTGTTTGCTGATCGGACAGTTCCGACATAGCGGAGCTGTTGGCGTGCAGATGGTCGCGCCCAATTCCATCATTGCCTGATTGAAATCGCTCGGATTTGCCGGATCGAGTAGTTCTTGCGCAGCGGTCCAGAGTCGCTGGCCCGAGACTTCGGCGCGGGTCAGTCGGTTCAGGACGCGTTCAACATTGCCGTCCACCACGGCAACGGGCTCACCGAAGGCAATGCTGGCAATCGCGTTAGCCGTGTATCGTCCGATGCCAGCCAGCTGTTGAAGTTCGGCTGAAGTCTTTGGTACGCGTCCATCGCGTTCCGCGACGAGCTGCTTCGCTGCTCGGTGCAACATGCGCGCACGGCGGTAGTAGCCTAGTCCACTCCATGCCGCGAGGACATCAGCCTCGCTGGCCGCCGCGAGTCGCCTCACAGTTGGAAACCGTTTCAGGAATCTCCGGTAGTGCTCCAGCACGGCGGCCACGCGAGTTTGTTGCAGCATGATCTCGGAAACCCAAATGCGGTATGGATTTCTGGTTTTACGCCACGGCAAGTCGCGCTGATTCGTGTGATACCAGGAGAGGATCTGGCGACGGAATGCTTGCAGCTGTCTTGAATTATTGAAGAGGCGAGCCTCGGGCACGTTGAGCGGATTCTATTTCATTTCATCAGAAGCGATCACGGACTTTCTGATGCGCTTTAGCTCACGTTTC
>DATEMI010000157.1:0-5450 GCA_035275665.1 Terriglobales bacterium
CGAGAATCGGCCGGTATTTTGCGTCGACTCTTCGCCAGGGAATATCCATCAACTGATGGTTTCTTTTCGGAGCCTGTAAGCGAAGTCGAGCCGGAGCTGCGAATTCTGCTTATGGAAGCGCTTTCGGTGCTCGAACTTTACGACGATCCCGATCCCGGCGTGTACGACCCGCCACCCACGAAAGACGTGATGCTTCGGGCGCTTTACGCCAAACGAGCCTGCGCCTGGGAGGCTGCGCTCGCGCAGCAGGGGAAGACCGAAGCAGCCAGCACTAACAAGAAGCCAGAGCCAAGCGGTAGCGACGCGTCAGGAAAAGAGGGCTCCGTGCCGGACCAGGTCGTTATGTCAGCGGAAGACCGGGGCAGCTCGGCGCTCAATCTGCTGTTTCTCTTGGCCCAGACTTATTACCGAATTCTCGAGCTGGTCATCTCTTCGTCTCAGTTCTTCTGTGCAGCGGATGTGGAGCTCAATGAATCCTACTTCTGGACAATCTCAAATCTGAAAAATCTTCTCGCGAACCATGAAGACTTGAAAGATTTTCCGGGAACCTTCGAGCCCCTCTTTCCCGATCTCTATACTTCGACGATCGTTGATGTCGATTGGCAGGACATGGCCGCTCCGGACGCCGAGCAATTCCTGAGTAAGGTGCAACGATACGTTCGATCGAAAGGATGCCAATGGCCGGATCGCTCTTCACTGGCGTGGGGATTTGTTGAGCTATTCCGACCAGGGGCTGAGGAAGCGGTCAAGCACGCGGAAGCATATGCTGCGCGGATGCGCAGGGAGACGCAAAAAGTATTCGGGCCAAAGACCACCACAGGTGAAACAGCAGTCCCTGAGAGGGGAAATACCTTGAATTCCGCATTCATTTCCTATTCGTGGGACGACGATGCCCATCGCGAATGGGTTCGTAAGTTGGCCGAACGTCTGCGAGCGGATGGCGTCAACGCTTCCATCGACCGATGGGCGATGGTTCCTGGGGACCAGCTTCCCGCGTTTATGGAACGTACAATCCGGGAAAACCAATTCGTGATTATCGTTTGCACACCGCGGTACAAGCGTCGCTCCGATGCGAGAGAAGGCGGTGTCGGTTACGAGGGCGACATCATGACTGCGGAGGTCCTCACTTCGCAGAATCATCGAAAATTCATCCCAGTACTACGGACGGGGGAATGGAGAACGACAGCACCCACCTGGCTGGCCGGCAAGTATTACATCAACCTCAGCGGGGATCCATATTCAGAGCGAGACTACGAGGACCTTCTCCGGACTTTACTCGGAGTACGCGAAGTGGCTCCGCCCTTGGGGAAACCGTTCGCCACAATGAAGTCAAGGGTGACCGAAGCCACGCCGCGTTCAAGTTCCTCGCCTGAATTTGAAGATATAAAAATCATGCGTGTGATCGTCGAAGATATTACTGAACCCCGGGACGACGGCACGCATGGCAGCACGCTATATTCGATTCCTTTTGCACTCTCGGCCGGTCCGCCTTTGGAGTGGGAGCAGCTTTTCCTCGAAAATTGGGATCATCCACGGAGCTTCACCACGATGCACAGACCCGGAATAGCCAGCATATCCCGCGCGACTGTGATTTTGAACGGTACTACGCTGGAGGAAGTCGAACGCTATCACCGCGATACGCTGCAGCTCGCGGTGACCGAAACGAATCGTCAATATCGTGACCGTCTCCGCGAGCAACAGCAAAGCCGAGCGCGAGAAGATGCTGCACTGGATGAGCGGCGTAAACATATCGAGGAGGTTTCCAAGCGCATCAAGTTCGACTAATCGGGAACGTGCCCTCATCCTGCGACCCAAGAAAACGTCCGCTGGTATTCGGCTAGACCGTAGCGCCCGTGAGGAGAAGAAGACCATTGGTCTCACGATGTGGCTCCGGCGGATCGCCAAGCGCGAGACTAAGCTAGGGCGCGAAGACTCCATAACCCATCGGGGCCGACGACGAAACGGCAATCCGACCGAAGCAAACGGCGAACGTAAGATGGAAAGTTCTTGGATTGGGAGGTATATCCGTTAGCCTGAATACGCCAAGCAATCTCCGCAGCCGAAAGAGGTTCCGCTGCTCGTATACAAATGAGCCGGGCATGATAGAGCGCGGTTTGTTTCGTCCGAACCGGCAGTCTCGATTCGATGGCCTTGCGCGCGGTGTGCGATGTACTGGCGGCTTCGGCCAACTGATCGAGTGCTGGACCGGCAATAGAAACAAGCACAGGGCCCATCTCCCGTAGACGATTCCAAATTCCTTTGAGGCATTCGGAAAGCATCCGACGCGACTTTGGATGGAGCACGGCGATGCCGGCAGTGAGGACGAAAAGCGCCTTCACAGCCGGAGGCAGACCCCGAATGCCCGCAGTTATCGCTCGTATTGCTTCAACGAACGCTTCGACTCCAATCGTCAGCACGAAAGCCGATCCGATTTTGAAAGTAACGAATACGCTGGTCGAACGGGCATAGTCGCGCAGGACTGCATCGAGTTCGGGGCCTATAACGGGCACGCCCATTCTTGCGAAATCCGAATCATTCGTGCGTACAAAATCGGCGTCTAGCTCGCTGGCTGTTAAAGCATAGTCAGCATCCTTCGGATCAACCGACGCAAATCGGCTGGGGTCGCCCGTCGGCTCGTAGAACACAATGAGGGTTTCGATCAAGCGCCATTCGGCTCGAGCGACTTCGACCGTGACCCCGAATTCATTCGCGATGCGCGGGATGTACTTTGCGATCTCTTTCTTCAAAAAGAGAGGGGCGACGGCACTAACGGCGCCCGAATCGATCGCTTCATGGAGCCCGGTGCGAGCCGTTGGCTTCGTGCGTGAGTGCAGTCTCCAGCGAAGCTCCGCTTGCACGGCGGACGCATCGAGCACGATAACGATTTGAACGATGTCGGTCAGAAATGGTCGGAGCCCGGGGCACTCGTTGCGCAGCTCGAGTAGATTGCGCAATGCATCTGAGGGAATCGCGACTCCCGCGTATCGTTCTTCTTTGTGCATTTGCTCGATTGTAGCCCATGTCAGGTCGGTCTTAGGGATGGACATTGTGAAAGCCAAATCATGTGAGGCTGATGCAGGAGCTGTGGCCTTCAGCGATTGGTTCCACGTATACTCCTCAAAAATGAGTTCATGGATAAGTCATATACTCACATTCCTTGGCGGTGTCGCCGCCAAATGGATCCAAGACCTCCTTCGCGAGCGGAAAACTGAACGGAGAAGTTTCCGAGAGCAAACTCTTCGCCCTATCCGCGAGCAAGTGCATGGAGCGATTCCAGAATTGGAGAATGGCGAACGCGTTACGACGGTTGACCTCAGCGAATGGAAGCGGCTCGTTGCGTCAGGACGCGCTCGCGAGATCCCGGAAGAACTGCGGGCGGCATTGGAGCGTTTATACACCAGTCATTTGCCCACATACGATAAGGCGTGGCTTGCTGCTAACGAAGAAGTCCCTCGCGTGATGGAAATGGCGGATGAGAACTTTGGTGGCAAGCGGGCAGGCGCAGACCTTCCTTTGGCTCCTTGGAGAAAGTTTCTGACTGGGCGGTCAGCCGACCTAGAAATGATAGGGTGTCCCTCCAATGCAAGGTTCGCCCGCAATTCCTTGTTTGCTGTCCAGGTGATATACTATCAGTACTGCTGAAAGCCCTTTGCGGCCGAAGTCCGGCTGAAGAAACGAGCTCACCCAGCTCTCATGCTTGTTCGTTTCCCTCCAGTCTATGGAATCGACTATTCCCTCAAGGCCAATCCAGTCCGCCAAATTGCGCTAGGCACATCTGAGCGGGAAGGTGCTCTTGCGCCCTTTCGCCGTGGCAATCTCGGAGCGTTTGTGTTTCAACCAGGCGTGGCTGATGAAGAAGTGCTCATCGTCCCACCCGAAGCGAAACGATTTCCAGATAACCAACCTCGCATTTTGCGAGCTACTGTCGACCGCGACGCCGAACGCCTTAATCTCTCAAACGGAACCTGGTTGAGACACCCGTTGCGTCATGTGAAAGAGGGGGAAGTCGATCACGAGCGGCAGATCGCCGAGTGCTTGGAGTCATGGATCGGCGCTTTCTCGTACGTGCAGGAAGATCCGGCGCGGCAAATCATTGGATTGCGCAACCCCCAACTCGGTGCCTTGCACGCGATTGAGGCTCATTGGTCGGTGACGGACTCAACCGCAACGATCGTCATGCCCACAGGAACAGGCAAGACGGAAGTCATGTTGTCGATTCTCGTGTCGCGTTGCTGCGCCAAATTACTCGTCGTGGCTCCGACGGACGCTCTAAGAGCCCAACTCGCAGAGAAGTTCACTACTTTAGGCGTACTCAAGATTCCGGGGTGCCCGTTGCTCGACCCCAACGTCAAATATCCCGTTGTCTGCATGCTGCACCACTACCCGAATACGCCTGACGAAGTGGACTACATTTTTACGCGTTCGCAGGTGATTGTGACGAGCAGCAATATCGCTGGGCAATCCGAGGTGTCGGTGCAGGATCGAATGGCGTACCATTGTCCCTATTTCTTCATCGATGAAGCACATCACGCGGAGGCGCCCACTTGGGTTAGCTTCAAAGAAAAGTTCAAGAAACGCCGTGTCGTGCAGTTTACCGCCACCCCGTTTCGGGAAGACGGGAAGCAACTAGATGGCGATATCATCTACAAATACCCGCTCAAGAAGGCGCAGGACGAGGGATATTTCAAGCCAATTCGTTTCGAGCGCGTGGTCGCATTCAACCGCAAGCAGGCGGATCAAGCAATTGCCGCCAAGGCCATCGAGTGCTTGAGAGCTGACGCGGATAAAGGCCACATTCTTATGGCGCGGGCGGAGAACGTCACTCGCGCACACGAGATCTTCAAGCTGTATGAACCTTATGAAGAGTTTCACCCAGTCGAGCTGCATACAGGAATCAAGTCGAGTGCTCGGCGCGAAGAGATCCGGCACGAGATCATCACTGGACGTTCAAAGATCGTCGTATGCGTTGATATGCTTGGAGAAGGATTTGATCTTCCGACACTGAAGATTGCCGCGTTTCACGACATCCGCAAGACGCTGGCCGTTACGTTGCAACTCGCCGGTCGTTTCACACGGGTGCGACCCGATTTGGGAGACGCGACTTTTATCGCAAACACCGCGGATGTGAACGTGCAGGATGAACTTCGCAAGCTCTACACGCGTGATCCGGACTGGAACATTCTGCTCCCACAACTGAGCGATACCATGATTGGGGAGCAGATCTCGCTGCAGGAGTTCCTGCGCGGGTTTACTGAGTTCACCAAGGAGATTCCACTTAAAACCGTGCGTCCTGCGTCCAGTTGCGTCGCCTATAGGACGACTTGCCGGGACTGGACACCTGAAAAGTTTCGCGAGGGGATTCCGGGAATCGATTCTTGCGAGCAGGTCCATCACACCATCAATTATCAAGAGCGGACGCTGGTCGTGGTGACCGCGCGGCGCGTCGCGCT
>DATEMI010000158.1:0-2521 GCA_035275665.1 Terriglobales bacterium
AATTCTTGCGCAAGGGGAATGAGCGTTCGTATCTGCGCCTGCGATCGCGTCCAGGCGTCCTGATACGAAGTCTCTGCGTTTACTACCGCCGGCACCAGCAAGACTGCATCCGATCCCCAAAGCTTCGCGTTGTGCAGCGAAATCTTCATTCCGTCCAGACTTCGTTGCACGACTGCCGGATCGCTCGACGAAAGCGGATCTTTCCAGTGATCCATGTTCATCACCGAATCGATCCGAATCTTCGCGGCGTCGGCGGCCTTCTTGATCTCCTCAGCCGTGCTCTCGTCCGCCGTCGTCGGCGCCTGCACCACATCGAATCCGACGTCCCGCGCCATCTTGAACCGGTCCGCATAGCTCAGCGTGTTGGGAATCATGCTGAGCAGGACACCTTTTTTCATTGCAACCGTCGCCGGTGCCGCATCCGCTTTCGCAACGGGTGCAAATGCAGAAACACCAGAACTCACAATCGTCAGCGCCACGGAGTGTCTTAGAAAATCACGACGAGATGTTCGGTTCATCGCTTTAACCTCTGGCTGTAGTTTCGCCTTCCCAATCAGCGATTCGCCAGGGTTACAGTCGCACCGAGCCCTAGCAATCGCCGATCCGCAGTCACCAAGGTTAACCCCAGAACGTCGGCCGTCGCAGCAAGAAACCGACCGGCAGCCCTGTTCGAACTCTCATCCGTCAAAGGAGCCTCGCGGAACAGGAATGTTGCGCGGCGTTCGCATGACTGAACGCCGCGCGATTTGGGAAAGCGACTTATTTTTCGCTTGGGCTGTCGTTTGCCGGCAGATCGCCAAGCGCATATTGCGTCCCGGCCAGGATGTGTTCGAGCATCGTCGGCATCTGATAGATGTGTTCGTCGTGGCCGTGGACTTCGATGAAGACGCGGCCCTTGCCTTCGCGGCGGATCCAGCTGAGGCCGTAATCTCCGTCGGTGCGCTTCGTGGCGGCAGGTTCTTTGGCTTTGTCTGCATCGCTCATTTTGGAATAGTCAATGCTTGTGAGGACGTGGACATTTTTGCGGGACCAGGAATCCTGCGCGAACGTGTACGTCTCATCGTGAATCGTGAATTCCTGGCCGTGAAACATTTGCGTCAGCGGGCTCTTGGGGTCGTCGATCTTCACTGTGATGAGCTGCGGATACACCCAGTGGAATTTGAAGAAGCCCCCGATCATGTGATTGTAATCGGGCCAGGTACCTTGCGGCTGAAGAGACTCGGCGCTAGCCGCAGCCATCATTGGAGACGCTGACGGCGGCGGCGCTGGAGCCTGAGCGGTGTCGTTCGCGCCGGGATTTCCCGGTGTACCCGCACGGCCACGTCCACGGCCGCCTCCGCCGTTGGTGTGATACGAGTCCACGGCTGCATGCAATCCGGCAAGGCCCTTGCCACCGCGCACGAAATCGAGAAGTGCTTGGCGGCGCTCGGTGGTCAGCTCTTCATTGTTGGGATCGTCGAGGAACTGACCGGTGGTGTTATCGAGGAAGACGAGATCGTACTGCTTAAGGTTGTCGGCATTGATGTCCGCGGGATCATAAGTGATTGTCGCGGTCCATGCGCCAGTCTTCTCGCCCATCTCCTGGAGAGTTGCGGCGGCCAGAGGAATGTTCGAGTGAACGAATCCGGAAGCCTTGCACAGGATGAGAATCTTGCGTGGCTGCTTCGGCGTGGCATACGCTTTGGTCGGCAGAGCGTCTTCCATGGCGACGATGTCCCACGGCCAGGCCGGAACAATCTGCTGGGCGCTGAAACTTCCTATCGGCCGGGTTGGACCGCGGCCGCCGGCGCCGCGACCCGGTGCGGCCGTAGCTGACGGCGTCGCTTGAGGCGCCCCTCCCTGCTGCGCGCGAACTTCAAAGGCCGCGCCGAGGAGCACCGATGCGGCACAAATGGCGATCAAAAGCTGAGTCAGTTTAACTTTCCTCATGATTCCTCCTGGGGCAGTATCCTTATGCGCGGAGCGGCGTTTGTCTAGCGGCAAATTTGGACGAACGTCTATGCTACAAAATGGCCAAGCCACTTCACGGGCAGCCGTGACGCCAGCGTATTTGCTAACCGCTCATCGGCTGTAACCAGATGGCCGTTGGATTCAATAGCAAGCGCGACGTACAGCGCATCGTATAGCGTCCTGTCGAAACTCGTAGCGATCACGAGCGCACGGTCGAGTAGCGACTTGGAAGGTGTAGTTGGGAAGTTGAGACCCATAAGGTCGGCCATAGCGTGTTCGGCCGATTCGAAAGTTACGCGGCCCTGTCTTGTCGCCTTGCAAAATACATTTCCGCACTCGGCCCAGAAAAGGTCTGGCACGATGAACTCCAGTTCGCCGCAAGTATAACGGTTGAGCAAGTCAATCGCCTCGCGAGCGAGCGGTTCTCCTTGCGACGGGAGCATCCATTTGACCGCAACGCTCGCGTCTAACACTACGATGCTCACCTGCTTCGATCCTCACGTATCATCTCCTCGGCCGATGGATATACGCGTGTCGAAGTCTGCTTTCGTTTCTGCATTCGCCGCACCTT
>DATEMI010000159.1:0-6977 GCA_035275665.1 Terriglobales bacterium
CGACCACTTCGTCAGCAGAAACGCCAAGCGCCGTGCGTCTTCGTAGTAGCGAGCCATCTCGACTGAGGCCTTTGCGCGTTTGAGCTTCAATGAGTTCTCACGTCCATGCAGCGCTCCATCGAGTGTGGCCGGCTGCTCGTGCTCTGGCGCGGGCGCTGCTGCGCCGGGCTTTTCCAGCAATTGCAAAGCACGTTGTGCAGAGTGCAGATTGGCAAAGCGCGCGGAGCCGAAGAACACCACGGTGTCTTGAATGCGCTCACGGCGAAATCGCGCGAGCGGCTCGGAGTATTCGGCCAGAATGCGCAGCGCGCGTCCTTCGGGGCTGTTTAGAAACGCGGGATTTTCATAAGCCAGCGGCGCTTTGGCCAGTGTCGGTTTATCGTCGTCTTGTGTCATTGGATATCGTCAGCAGGAAAAATTCAGAACTTCAAGATTACAGGATGCAGAGATGAGGGGATCTAACGCCGATCACGATAGTGAACGGCCTCTGAAATTCCGATCCAGAGGTCGAGGACGCCGATGCCGGTCACCAGACCGCGTACAAATCCCGTGCCGAGCAGCCAGCGCACATTGGGGAAGTCACTGATCAGGGAGTTTTCTGTCCATTGCGGTAGCCATGGCAGCGCAGCAAGGATGAACCCGATCCAGCAGCAGATGATGACTGTGCTGATGATAGCGAGGCGCTGCATCCACACCGGCGGCGGAGCCTCGGATTGGGCGGGAGAAACCAGAGCCTTGGATGCCGGAGCTTCAGTGGCCACTGGTCCCTCCGTCTTGCCAGTGAGATCCTCGTCCGGCGATGTTACTCCCGGAAAATTCAGAACCTTGGCCTCGCGATCCATAGGTCTGATTGTAGAGCATCTACTTACTCAGGCTGCGGATGCGATCCGCCACATCTCGGTAGTCAATGTTCGAGCCGTATACCTGCATGAAGTTGTCGAGAGCCGCCTTCTTATTGCCCGCCGATTCAAAGGCGGTCGCCATGTCGTAGTACACGGCCATGCGGCTGTCTTCGTTAATCCCTTTTACGCCCAGAGCGCGTTCATACCAACGTATGGCGGCCTGCGGTGCGCCTTTGTCCACCAAACATTGCGCCAGCCACGTGTAGGCCTGGATAGGCTGTGAGAAGGTGTGGCCATTGTCGAGCGACCGGCAGACCTTCTGCAGCTCCCCGATTGCTTCGTCAAGCAGACCCATTTCGCGGAAAGCGACGCCGAGGTTGTAATGCGTCTCTGGATCGTCGGCTTCGGCGACCGGCTCCTCGATATCCTCTTTGAATTCATGCAAGAGATCGGAAAGCATGGAACCAGCTTCGTCGCTAGCCGTAACCGGGGCCCCGTTTGCGACCGGCGGCGATGCCGGAGGCACTGCGATGGGCTCTGGCTCTCGCACGCGAGCTGCCGGCGCGGCCTTGGCCACCGCAGGTGCAGGCTTGCTCGTCGTAAGCGGCGGAGCGATCTCGCCCAGCGCATCCTCAAGATCGGAGAGCATGCCAGAAAGCGGATCGTCTGCGACGGTCGGCTGTGAAGCCGAGGCTGCTGCCGCAGCAACCTTCGGGTGCGCAGGCGCAGGCGAAACCACCGGCTTCGGTGCCGGCTTTTTAGCTTCTGCCGGAGTCGGCTCGGCGAGTAGATCCGCAAATACCTCCTCATCTTGCTCTTGCTGCGGAGGAGCTGGTGGAGTTTTTCGAACTTCCGGTTTTTGCAGTGCGGCTGGCGGCGTTTCAATTGTGGGCTTCGCAGGTGGCACTACCAACGGCAAAGATGGCGCTGGTGCAGGCACTCCCACTGGCTTTGACTTTTCTCGCAGCTCGGCTAGCGCGGGATGGTTCGGCGCGCTCGACTCCAATCGCGCAATCGCCGATTTCGCTTCGGCAAACATGCCCTGGTTGATGTAAAAGCGAGCTTCTTCAATGATCTCGTCGGGAGAATCCTGGGCTGTAACTTCTTGCACGGAAGCAGCCGGAGCCTCGACCGTGAGCATGTCCTCCCAGTCACCGTGATCGGCTTCGGCCGGCGCGGCTTGGGGAATGGCTGGAGCTTCGGCGTGAACCGGCGGCTCTTGGGCTGGGGCCGAAGCCTCCATATCGAATTCCGCTGCGGGTTGTGGAGCCGTCGATCTTTCAATCTCTGCATTGGTTACGGACGATGCTTGGAATGGAATCGGCTCAATCGGCACTACTTCGATTGCTGCCGACGGCACAGGAGCTTCCACGGGAGTCACCGCCGGGCTTGGAGCGGCTCCTCCTGCTTGTTGCTCGTACCGTGCCGCAATGTCGCGGAACTGTTTCGCCTGATCGGTATTGCCCGCCACAGTATGCACTTCCGCCAAAACTTGGCAGCACGCGGCAGCATCGGCGAAGCGACCCAGCCGCGCATATAAGGCGGCCAGGCGCTGGCGAACGCGAACATCGTTGGGAGCCTTTGAGAGGACTTTCTCCAGCGGAACGATTGCCTTCTCGGGGACGTTATAGCTCGCGAAAAGCTCAGAGTCGGTGAGAGCGGAGGTGATCTCCTCTGCTACTTCGCGGGAATACTCCTGGACAACCGCCGGCGCGCCTTCAAGTTCATCGAGCATGAGCGCCTGTCCAGCCTCTTCGGTGGAAAGCTCACGGGTGGCCGAGTCTGTCCCCATTCGGGAGATGATCTGCTTGTAATTCTGCTCGTGGAGAGGATTTTCCGGCTCGGCTTGTGCGAGGTCCTGATACAGATCGGCAGCCGCCTGCAGCTCGCCATGCTGCACATAGACGTTAGCCAGCAACTCCTGCACTTCGCGAACCGCATGAGCAGGAGCATCTGACCTGCGCAACAGAGCGAGCATCGACTGCAGCGATGCCTCGCTCTCTTTGATCTTGGAGACCAGTGCCGTCAGGTTTTGTAGAAACTCTTGCTTGCTTTCAGCAAGAAACTTGTCGGCATATCTTTCGTAAAGCGCTACTGCCAGATCGGAGCGATTTGCGGCGAGCAACGCCTCCGAATACGAACTAACAATGGACGAGTCGTGGTGGGCAGTCAGCAGCTTGTCGACAATCGGCTCCGCCTTCTCGAACTCACCGCTCTTTATATAGGCCTGCAGTAATGGACGCAGCGCTTCGGGCCGCGCGTCGAGATCCTGCAGCTTCTCCAGATTCGCGATCGCAGCGTCGGACTTTCCCGAGGTCGAGGCAATCTGCCCGCGAAGAAGCAGAGCGGGCTCGTACTTGGGATCGATTTTGAGTACATGCCGAAGGGCTTCCTCGGCCTCTGCCTTGGAGCCGCGTTGAAAGAGCGCCTGCGCGGAATGAAAGTAGATGTCCAGCGCTTCCTGATTCTTGCCCAGCTTTTGATACAAATCCGCGACTTTGGTCTGCATCGCAGCGTTTTCAGGATCAAGTTCCAGCATCTTCTTCAGAATGCCGGCGGCGTTCTCTTTGTCATTGTTCTTGAGATATTGGTCGGCGACCACCATGTACTGGGTGCGCGCATCCTGGTACAGCCCTTGCTGGGTGTACAGGTCGGCGAGGCGGACCAGGGCGTCGGGCGTGGTTGCGCCGAGTTTGGTCAGCTTCTTGTACATGGCGATGGCTTTCACTACGAAGCCATCGGAGGCGTAAGCATCTCCAACTTTTCGGAAGAATTCTACGGCCCTGTCGTTGCGGCCTAAGCGGGCATATAGGTCGCCGATGGTGTTGAGGACGGTAAGGTCCTTCGGATCCTGCTTCGAGACCTTTTCGTATTCGGCGATTGCGTTCTGCAGCTTGCCTTGCTGCACGTACTTCTCAGCGGCGCTGAGGACCTTCGCCTTATTGAATGTAAAACCGAGAGCCATAATCGATGGGCAGTCACGCCGCGCAGACGTGTCGGGACTGGACTGAAGTCCGAAATTGGCACACTATCGGCGCAAACGCAGTAAGTTGGGCTAACGTTACCACACTCATCGTAAGCCCTAAATTGGTCAGGCTCTTAGTTATACGAGGGAAATACCTGATTACCAGTGGGTTGCCCTTGTCTCGGGACAGCATCACCCGAGCTTCCAAGTTTGCCGCTTGTACTCGCGAGTAGCGGTTGCTGGCCGAAAGCCGCCAGCCGAGTGCCGACAGCCGTTTTTCCTGGATGAAATTTTCATCTTCTCCGGTTTACAGACATAGAAACCAGCTCCTCGATCGTGCCGTTCCATCCGGGCTCGCGCATCGCGCGGCCGAGGAGTTATTGCCGAATTTCAACCGCATTGAGGAGTGTATGGCTACTGTATCGTCCTGTGTGCAGGCTCCCGGAATGCAGTCAGGGGAGACCCCGCGCGAGTACCCGAAAAAGATCGTGATTCGGTCGCAAAGCCGGATCTTTCTGCAAACAGTTGCGGACATCGACTATTTATCCGCCGCTGCCAATTACGTGCATATTCATTCCGCCGGACAGGTTTTCCGCATTCGTTCAACTATTAACCAGATTGAGCAGCGACTCGATCCACAGAAGTTCGGACGCGTGCATCGATGTACCATCGTGAACTTCGAGCGCGTGAAGGAATCGCACGCTCTGCAGCGCGGCGACTACCTTCTGGTCCTCCAGGATGGCTCGCACCTCAAGATGAGCCGCCGCCATCGCAGCAAACTGGAAAAGCTGCTTCCCGTTGCTTCGCAGGGAAAGCATCTGGTGAAATACGGGAGTGACAGTAAAGAAAACGGATTGGCTGCGGCAGCTTCCGTCGGTGGACGAAGTTCTTCGTTCCTCCGCAACTAGCGAGTCACTGGAACGCGAGGGCCGCGCCGCTACTGCCGACGCGGTCCGCACTGTTCTCGATCGCCTTCGCAAGGAAATCAGCGCAGGCAGCCTCGACGAGAGTCGAGCGCAGCTTGCCATCGATGGCATTCCCGAGGCAGTTGAGCGCGAGCTGCGGCGCTCGCTCGGCTATTCGCTCCAGAAAGTCATCAACGCCACCGGCGTAATCCTTCATACCAATTTGGGACGCGCGCCGCTCGCTCGCGAGGCGCTCGAGCACCTCATCAGCATCGCGTCAGGTTATTCCAATTTGGAATTTGATCTCGATTCGGGAGAGCGCGGCAAACGCGATGTCCATGTGCAGCGGCTGTTCGAACGTTTGTTGGCGAACACTTCCGCAGAAGCAACGGGTGGCGGCGACTCTACACCGCAGGCAATCGTCGTCAACAACTGCGCTGCGGCGGTTCTGCTCGCGCTAAACACTTTGGCTGAAGGCGGCGAGGTAATCGTCTCGCGCGGCGAACTGGTGGAAATCGGCGGCTCGTTCCGCGTGCCAGAGATCATGGCGAAGTCCGGCGCGCAGCTTCGCGAAGTCGGCACCACCAATCGCACGCGGCTTTCCGATTACGAACAGGCGATCACACCGAACACGCGTCTGCTGCTGCGCGTGCATCGCTCGAACTTCGCAATGATCGGCTTCACCGAGCAGCCTTCTTCAGTGAATTTGGCGGAATTAGGACGCAAGCATCGCATTCCCGTAATGGAAGACCTCGGGAACGGTCTGCTCGTGAATCTCGCGTCGGCAGGCGTGCAAAGCGAGTACGGTTTGCATGAGGCGCTTGCGGCAGGTATCGACGTGGTATGCGTGAGCGGCGATAAGCTCCTCGGTGGCCCACAGGCGGGCGTGATCGCTGGACGCACAGCGCTGGTGAAGCGAATGCGGGCGAATCCGCTCTTCCGGGCACTGCGTGTCGACAAGCTCAGTTACGCCGCGCTTGAAGCCACTCTCCTCGCCTATGTCCGCCAAGACTATGCTGCTATTCCAACGCTCCAGATGATCTACGCTCCTGCAGAGGAGATTCGCAGCCGTGCCGAGGATTTCGTGCGCCAGTTAGGCTCAATCGAGGGCTGCAGCATTGGGGTCGCAGAAGGCAAATCGGTCATCGGCGGAGGCACTGCTCCAACTGCGAGTCTGCCAACGTTCGTGATTTCTGTTTCTTCCGAACGACATACCCCCGAGGAATTATTGGCCGGATTGCGCAAGCAATCTCCACCCATAGTCGCTCGTATTGAAGCCGATCGGCTGTTATTGGATCTACGCACAGTATTTCCCGACGAAGAACGAGCGCTGCTTTCGGGAGTTCGCGGGTCGGTTGCGTAGCCAAGCTTTTCGATTCTGCAGAGTAGCATTCGGTGGCAATCGTCTACACGATCGGGCACTCGACTAGAGAACTATCCGAATTGATTTCTGCGCTTCAAGCGCATGGAGTCAAGACGCTCGCAGACATCCGCGCTTTTCCTATGTCACGGCGTCTGCCGTACTTTAATCGCGAATCTCTGGAGAAAGCTCTTCCCCAATCCGGAATCGCCTACGTCTGGATGCCCGCCCTGGGTGGGCGACGTAAGCGTCAAGTCAAGGAATCACCCAATACTGGACTGCGCAACGATTCCTTTCGCAACTATGCGGATTACATGCTCACAGAAGAGTTTCAGAATGGAATTGAGGAGTTGCTGCGCCTGGCAGAGAATGGTCCGCCGGCCATCATGTGCGCCGAACGCGTGTATTTCCGTTGTCATCGCATGCTCGTATCCGACTATCTCAAAGCACACGGTGACGAGGTTCTGCACATCGACAACGAGAAGCCCGCACGTCCGCATAAACTGACGCCCGAAGCCCGATTGATCCATGGAAAGTTGATCTACGCAGAGGCGAAGTTGTTTTGAAGCTCCGGGTGTCCAGGAGTGGGCCCAAACATCAGCACTCGATGATGTTGAGCGCGAGTCCGCCAAGAGACGTTTCCTTATAGCGCGATTGCATGTCCTGGCCGGTGCGATACATGGTTTCGATCACCTGGTCGAGAGAGACCTTGTGTTCTCCTGTCTCGCTCATCGACATACGAGCCGCATTGATGGCTTTCACGGATCCCATGGCATTGCGCTCGATGCAGGGGATCTGGACGAGCCCACCGATTGGATCACAAGTCATTCCCAGATTGTGCTCCATGCCGATCTCAGCTGCGTATTCCACCTGACGATTTGTTCCGCCGAGTGCAGCAACGAGTC
>DATEMI010000160.1:0-2209 GCA_035275665.1 Terriglobales bacterium
ATCCGGCTCGGCGTCGATCCGAAAAACGATTCCGCCGTTCTCTGGATGCAAACGGCCAAGGGCGACGAAGGCGCCTCGCTCTCCGATTCCGGTATGATCCTGCAGCAAGACGGCGTGGTCCGCACCGTGATCGGTAATTCGACGGTTACGCTGTCAAATTCGCAAGGCCAGCCAAACGTGAGGCTGACTGCAGCCGACGATGCGGAAAGAGACCTCTTCATCGAAGGCAATACTGGATACTTGTCATACCTGCCCGGCCAGGCTCTCGAAATTTCAGACAATGACGGCTACTCTGCCGCCATCGGCAGCACGGAAGTCCGCGGCGCGAACGGTGCCAGCACGCGCAGCAACGCCGCCTCCCTCGTCCTCACCGACCCGGATAAAAAAGTTTTGTGGAAAGCCCCATAATTGGGCTCTATGCCGCGGTTTTCTAGGATGAAACTTACTTGATGGCAGGCGAGAGATCCGTATGTCTAAAGTCTTGGCCCTTGAATAGGAGCGACTCGCCTGTTGTCTTGGCGAGGGCGTAGGCAAAGCAATCTCCGAAGTTTAGCCCGGCCCGATGCTTGCTTCCCTTTCCGAAATCGCGATATGCGTCGCGGGCGATCCGTGCTTGTTCTTCGGTAACAGGCTCGATGACAAGCCTCGCTTCTCTAAAGAGGTCATCGAAGCGTCGGCTTGCAACAGGGCTCTTGCTCGCATCAATCACAATGCCGGCCTCGGCGTAGCTCACGGCCGAAACCCGGCGAGAAGCCGTGCTGGCGATTGCTTTCGCGCAAATCTCCGCTTCGGGCTCATTGCGGAGAATTGCGATCAGCGCCGAAGTATCGATAATCATCGGGGAAGGCCTTTCTCGTTATAGAGCAGTTTGCCGTGATCAACAGTCCGATAGCGTGGTTTCAGATGGGCCGCGCAATCCTTTCCGATCTGGAGCAGGCGTTCCACAAGCCCATCGCCCTGCTCTTGCCGGACACGATCCAAACGCTCGCGGACTGCCTCCGTGACGGCAGCAGTCATACTCTCGCCGGTCAATTCCGCCAGTTCTTGCGCCAATTGCTGAGCTCGCCCATTCTTAATATTCAGAGCCATTGCGATCCACCATTCCTCCATCTTGATGCATCATTCTACCAAAAAGATCAGCCGTTGCACGTTCAAACTCGATCTCCCACGCTAGAATGTTCCAAGTGACCACCGCACAGAATCGCGCCTACAAATCAGGCTTTGCTGTTGCTTTCGTAGCTAGCGACTTTCTTTTCAGGAGGGTCGTAGTGCCAGAAATACCGGACGCAGGACACTTTGTGTTGGTTAGTTCTGGGCGGTTACGGAGCCGACTGTGTTTGCGCGGGCCCTTCGAGGTCTCGGCTCGCGACGCCAGACGCAAGGCACGAGCTGAATTATGCTGAGAAGCCAGGCGCTGAACAAGACGTACCAGCCTGCCAGAGGAGTCGCAGTTCGTCCAGATAAGCTGTCGATATCCATGCGGGCATCGGACAAAAAGTGCAAACCGAAAATCACGGCTATGCCGAGCGCCACAGCACCAACCCAGAAGCAACTCAAGAAAATGGTTCGCCGCGTAATGAGTGAGCGAATCGAGCGGCTGCTCACTTGACCAAAGATGGGCGTCCGGAAGGTCAAATCATCTTGTGTGGCGGCGTGCGCGGAAATCAATGAATCGCGTTCAGCGGAACGCCCGGTATGCCAGCTATTGAGATCGCGACATAGAGTTCGTGTGAGGTTGCCTGTTTTGAAGAACGAGTTGGCAGCTACTGGACGCACATTGAATGTCTTCTCCCTGCCATCGTCGCCCTTCCATGAAATGTAAACGGACGGAGTTCTGAACCAATTTGCCGGCCCCGGCCCCAGAGCAATTCGGCTGATTTGGATTCGTAGCAATGAGAATTGCGCTTCTTCGCCCCAATAGATGAGGCGGTCGGGCGTAAGAGCGAGCAGGCCCACGTCCCACGACCAGTTATTTTCGTAGATTCGTGGCGTTGTATCCGGAGCAAGCCCGACAAATAGGCCCTCACAAATCTCGGGAGGTACGCCCTTATCAGCTGCCTTCCTGCGGATCTCGCGCGCTAAGCTGCCGTGACCGTGCATGGAACTGCGATCCGATATCGCAAGTGAGATTGCGAGCGCAATTAGAAACCCGATGATGTACCCAGCCCATAGGCGCCCGCCCTGAAGGTGACCGATCACGAGGGCTTTG
>DATEMI010000161.1:0-4854 GCA_035275665.1 Terriglobales bacterium
CCTCGCGCGCAAGCACGGCATCGAGATGCCCATTTCGGAACAGATGCAGGAAATCCTGCACGCCCAAAAGTCGCCAAAAGACGCCATTCGCGACCTGATGAGCCGACCGGGAAAGGATGAATAGCGCTCAAAAAACGTGACGTACACGGTCGTAATCAGGGAAATGCCTGAGAACGCAAGTAGCTATCCAGAGTTGCTGGATAATCGGGGTAGAATCCGTTCAATTCCGGGAACTCAATGCGCCTGCCCAACCGCATACCGCTGATGTACCTCATCTCCGCCGTGCTGCTGCTGGTTGGCGTGGTTCCACTTTACTTTTACGGATCGCAGGTCGTCTCCATCAATCGCGACCGGCTCAAAGTAAACGAACAGCTCCTACAAAATACGGTCACGCGATCACTCGGCGACGACATTGAACATCGGCAAGTCACGCTCCAGACTTCGCTGGGCAATCTTTCCGCCTCAGTTCTAGTTGCCAGCGGCGGCGATCTGACGAGTGATCACATCAACGCTCCGGAATTGCGCGCACTGGTTGAGAGATTTGCTTCTTCGTCCGACATCATTGATTACGCCACGCTCCTCAACGATGAAGGAAAAGGAATCACCGCAGGACGCGTGATCCCTGACGAGTTTGTACAGCGCGAACTGGAGCATGCCTTCGTCGCCGCGCGCGAAGGCCGCAGCTATAACGGACAGGCGCTCACCGTCGGCTCGGGTAAAGATCAGCGCACGACGATGCTCGTGAGTACTCCGATCATGAGCAATGGACACTTCCTTGGCATGATTGGCGCCGTCGTCGATCTGCAGTACCTCATAAGCAGTCTCAGAAATGCCAGCCAGGCGGGACTCGAGGCGTTTGTTGTAGATCGTCAAGGCCGCCTTGTAGCTGGAGCAGATCCGCATCATGCCACTGGGCAGGAAATGACGGACAACGAACTGGTGAAGATGTTCGTCGACCAAAGCAGATTTGATTTGGTACCCACTACCTCTTTTACCGTGCAGCGGGGCAAACAGTCGGTGGACATGCTCGGGAGTTACAGCTGGGTACCTTCACTCCAGTGGGCCGTAATCGCGCAAAAGACGCAAGCCGATGCGTACCAGAGTGTCCTCGACATGCAGTGGAATGCGTATAAATACCTCTTTTACGCCATTCTGCTCGGCGTCGCCTTCGGCATCTTCGCCGCGCGGCGCATTTCAACGCCTCTCCAGACGTTGACTGAATCCAGCCGCGCCATCGCACGGGGGGATTTCTCCCATCGCGTACAGGTGAAAAGCCGTACGGAAATAGGAGAGCTCGCGAACACCTTCAACACCATGAGCTCGGAGCTTGAGCGCTTCGTCCAGGACCTCAAGCGCGCTGCCGAAGAGAACAAAACGCTGTTCATGAGCTCGATCCAGATGCTCGCCGGTGCGGTCGACGAAAAGGATCCGTACACGCGAGGTCATTCCGATCGCGTGACGCGGTATTCGGTTTTGATTGCAAAAGAAATTGGTCTTCCCGAAGATGAAGTAGAGAAGATTCGCATTGCTGCCCAGCTACACGACGTGGGAAAGATTGGAATTGAAGATCGCATTCTCAAGAAGCCGGGAGCGCTTACACCCGACGAGTACGAGATCATGAAGACTCACACCACTAAGGGCGCTGCGATCCTTCGTCCTGTCGAGATGTTGAAAGAGATGATTCCAGGAATTGAGCTCCATCACGAATCCCTCGATGGCCGTGGATATCCGCATGGGCTCAAAGGCGATGAGATTCCGCTCAGTCCACGCATCATCATGGTGGCTGACTGCTTCGACGCGATGACCACTAACCGTCCATACCAGGCGGCGATGGATCCGGAGTACGTGATCCGCATCATCAATTCGCTGGTGAACACCAAGTTCGATCCCCGTATGGTGGCGGCTTTAACCGCAGCGTTTGAACGCGGAGATTTGCGTGTTCGCCGCGCCGCCGCTGTTACTCCCGAAGCACAGACGGTTGCTGCGGGACAGAGCGTCTAGAGCAATTTCGCACTTGGTGTGGGTCGAAACAGAACTGCCGGCGGTAGCCGGCGGGCGGGGATGGCCGCATGGCCGGCTCCGGACCCACGATGATGCACGCATTCTGGAGAAACGCAGCCGCAAACACGCGGCTGCCCCACCGCCTACCGGCGCCGGTTCTGTCGCTCTGGGCGCGCCTGCGTTTTTCGCAGCTTCGAAATCCGTGCCCTTCTTACACCGTTCTATATCAACGGCGAAATGCTCTAATCATCGCGCTCCCTACTGCACAATTTCCGCCTCGCGTAGAAAATCGTAATTCCCCGCCGGCTCAGGCCGGACATTCTTCACGCGCGCCGAATGCACGACTACGTTATCGAAATACCACAGGTTCAGACTGGGAAGATCGCGCATCGTGATCTGTTGAATGCGCGCGTAAATCGCCTTGCGCTTCTGCTGATCGAGCTCTGAACGCCCTTCCTCGATGAGCTTGTCCACTTCAGGATTGCTGTAATAACTGCGATTGGCACGCCGCGGAGCGAAGCTTTTGCTGTCGTAGATGTACTCGAAGATCTCCGGATCCTGGTTTGATCCGCCGACCCATCGCAGCGTGTAAATCTGGAATGCCCCTTTCACCACGTCGGAGTAAAAAGTTGCAAACTCAAACGTTCGTAGTTCCAAATCGATACCGGCATCATGGAGTTGCTGTTGCAGAATAACGGCCAGCAGGCGACTGGTTTCTTGATCGGAGGTTTTCATAACCAGATGAAGACGCTTCCCTGGCTCAAACGAATAGCCGGCCTGCTTCAACAATGCGCGTGCTTTGTCCGGATCATGTGGATAGGGCTGCAGGTTGCGGTCAAAGGCCCAATGCTGTGGCGGGAGCACGCTGGTTGCCTGGCGCACGGTGTCCCGCCAGAGATATTCGATGATCGGTCGGGTATCGATGGCATAAGCAATTGCCTGACGCACGCGAACGTCGCTGAGCACGGGATCGCGCAGATTAAAGCCGAGATACTGAAGTGGTGTTCCGGGCTCCTGCTCGATTTTCAGCGCAGGATCATGCCGAAGCGAGCCGACCATGTCAGCAGTGAGGGAATTGATGTCGATATCGGCGCTGCCCTTGCGCAACTCGAGCGCGCGAGTCGTTGCGTCCGGCACCACGGCGAAGCGTACACGCTCTACTTTCGGCTTGTCAGCCCAGTACTCGTCGTTGCGGACCACCACTACTTCGTTGTCTTGCAGGTTGCGCACGAATTTGAATGGACCGCTGCCGATGGGATGCAGATTGAAGCGGCTGTCGCTCCCATAAGGAACAATCCCCATTGCTCCGTCTGAAAGATTCCACAGTAGTCCCGAATCGGGATCTTTCAGGTGAAAGATGACTGTGTAATCGCCCGGAGCTTCGATGCTGCCGATGTGCTGATACGTTGCCGACTTGGAACTGATGACCGTGCCATTCATCATCGAGTCGAGGCTCCACTTTACGTCCTTCGCGGTGACGGAACGGCCATCGTGAAAACGAACGTCGCGCCGCAAGTAGAAGACATACGTGAGCGGGTCTGGAACTTCCCACCTCTCGGCTACCCAGGGATGCAGGACGAAATGTTCGTCTTTGCGAACCAGAGAATCGAAGATGAGCTCATCAATGCGCTCAGAAAACGCATCGGTACCGATGCGCGGGTCCAGATTTGCCGGACCGCTTTCGATCAGCATCACGATGGTGTGAGGATCCGGGCGAGATCGCGTGCACCCGATTGAAATCGAAGCTGAACAGAATAGTAGGAAACTAAATCGAAAGAGTCTTTTGAGCGACGGTCGGCTTAGAGCGGTTGACCTGCTTCTCTCAGACATAGCTGATTTTGCCGAGGACGGCAGGCTTCTTTGCCCCGGTTGCGGTCGGCACGTTTCCCGCGCGGCGGTTCCACGTTTGATACGCAAGCAGGGCAAAGGCTGCGGCCTCCTTTGCCTGGCTCGGCATGCCGAGAACATCTGATGTGAGTACGCGAAACCCAAGTGGCTCTACCTGGGCGGAAGTCATCCGTATTAACGTGTTATTCGCTGCTCCACCTCCACTCACGACGTAATCGCCTCCAGTCCCGGTAATTGGAGTAGAGATCCGAGTGATCGCGAGCGCCTGCTCAAGCCCGATGACAATGGAGTTCGCGGTCAAAGCGGTCGCAGTTGCCAATACATCGTGTTTATCAGCATTACCACACAGAGAGAGGAGGTGTGACACGAACTCTCTCCCGAATTCTTCCCTTCCCGCCGTCTTAGGCGGCTTACGCCGGAAAAATGGATGCGCAAGCGTCTGCTTGAGTACCGACTCGATCACCTTGCCTCTATTGGCGAAGGTCCCACCGCGGTCATAGGACTTTCCGAAGAGTCTCTGTGCGCAGGCATCGATGACCATATTGCCGGGACCGGTGTCCAGCGCGATCACCCTGCGCGTATCTCCAAGATGTTGACCGGGAGGAATGACGGTCAGGTTCGCTATGCCGCCAATATTCTGCAAGACACGCACTCTTCTCGGGTTTGCATAGAAGGCGATGTCAAGAAGCGGGACGAGGGGAGCACCTTTTCCGCCGGCAGCCATGTCGGCCGGACGAAAATCTGAGATAACGGGAATTCGGAGGCGCTGCGCCATGATCGCGCCTTCGCCTGTCTGCCATGTGGTCGCAACTTGCTTTCCCAAGAAGGGAGCGGGATCGCCTTGATGATAGAGCGTCTGTCCATGGCAGCCGACGAGATCGATTTGGGTGCGATGGCGGCGAATGGTTTTAGCAACAGCATTTGCGTACAACTCGCCGAGCAGGACGTTCAGGCGCGCAAGGTCAGCCACCCGTGCGGCACTCGCATCCATCGCCGCCAGAACTG
>DATEMI010000162.1:0-12753 GCA_035275665.1 Terriglobales bacterium
ATCGCAGCGAGGGTGAGCCCCGTATCGATCAACGACTCACCTTTTTCGATGCTCGAAGCCGCCGGGCTCACCAAAGTGGTCGATGCTCCCAGCGATTTTGCTGCGAGCTCGAAAGAGCAGCGTGTGCGCGTACTGGCTTCATAAAAGAGCAGGGCGACATGGCGTCTGCTCAGCGGTGCTGTTTTGGGACTGACATTCGCGAACCGAGCGGCATTCTTCAACAACCACTGAATATCGGCGTCGCTTAGCGATTCGATATCCAGCAGCGAGCGCGAAGAGTGAGAAAAAGTTCCTTTGCGGAGGGAAGCGGAACGAATACTGCTGCGAAAACCTGCGGAGCGGGAGCGGGGCGTCGCCCCTCGATTCATGCCGAAACCTTCTCCACCAGCAGCACCTGCTCGCTGGGATCGATCTCTTGCAGCTTCACTTCGATGATTTCGTTCTGTGTTGTCTGCACGTTGCGTCCGACGAATGCGGCTTCGATGGGAAGCTCGCGGTGTCCGCGGTCGATGAGCACCAGCAACTGCACGCGGCGTGGCCTCCCATGATCGAACAGAGCGTCGAGCGCGGCGCGAATGGTACGACCGGTGTAGAGAACGTCATCCACCAGGATTACGTTCTTGTCGTTCACGTCGAAGCCGATTTCCATCGGATTCACGACAGGCTTCGGTCCGGTGGTCGAGAGATCGTCACGATAGAGGTTGATGTCGAGCGTGCCCACTTCGACGGGAGCCTTCTCGATTTTCTTTACCAGTTCCGCCAGACGCTTCGCCAGAGGCACGCCACGGCGCTTGATGCCTACGAATCCGAGTCGCTCGACTCCGTTATTTTTTTCAACAATCTCATGTGCCAGGCGAACCAGCGTGCGCTCGATCTCTGACGCCGACATGAGGCGCGTTTTTTCGCGCAGCACAACCTGTGGCTTAGGGCTTTGACTAGTCATGAGTGAAGGTAAGTCGGGGCGGACTGAAAATGATACGAGGGAATCCCCGAAGGAGGCAAGCCGAAGCGCCGAGGCTTAGCTCGAAGAGGTGCTCCAGCAAGGGACATCCGGAACTTCTACATCCCACGCAGAGGGAATCTCGCCGTGACCTTTGCACGTCGGGCATGTCGAGCCGTCAGTGCAAACGCCGCGGCCCAGACAGTTGGGGCATTTCTTTGCTTTGAAGACTCTCGCCATTCCATACAGTAGGATGCGCGAAACAGGCCGACAACTCTGAATTTCTACTTGGTCTGAGGGAGTTAAAACAACCCCGCTTGCCTTCGCGGAGGAACAATGCCGAAGTGATCGTAGGCCAGTTGAGTCGCTACCCGCCCACGTGGAGTGCGGTCGAGGAATCCGATCTGGATGAGAAACGGTTCGTAGATGTCTTCGATGGCATCGGCGTCTTCGGCGAGGGCTGCGGCGAGGGTATTCAGGCCAACGGGACCGCCCTGGTACTTCTCGATGATCGCCAGGAGGAGGCGGCGATCCATTTCGTCGAATCCGTGCTTATCGACTTCGAGCATTTCGAGAGCAGCTTGAGCTGTGGCAAGGTCGATACGCCCCGAACCCCGAACCTGGGCATAGTCGCGGCAGCGGCGCAAAAGGCGATTCGCGATGCGCGGAGTGCCGCGAGAGCGGCTGGCGATTTCGAGCGCTCCAGCGTCGTCGATGGAGACATCGAGAATCTCGGCCGAACGACTAACGATGATCTTCAGCTCTTCATCGGAATAGAACTCCAGTCGCAGCACGATCCCAAATCGGGAACGTAGCGGCGCCGAGAGCAGGCCGGCTCGCGTCGTCGCGGCTACAAACGTGAAAGGTTTTACATCGAGCGTGTGCGTACGCGCTGAGGGACCCTGCCCGACCATGATGTCGAGCTTGTAGTCTTCGAGAGCCGAATACAGGATTTCTTCGAGCGCCGGTTGCAGCCGATGAACTTCGTCAAAGAAGAGCACCTGCTTTTCGCGAACGTTGGTCAGGATTGCGGTGAGGTCGCCCTTAATCTGCAGGACGGGGCCGGAGGTCTGCTGATAGTCGACTCCCATCTCATTGGCGATGATCGTAGCTAATGTCGTCTTGCCCAAACCCGGTGGACCATACAACAAGACGTGGTCGAGGGCTTCACCGCGGGATTTGGCAGCCTGAATGGCTACGGCCAGATTCTCTTTGACCTTCTTCTGGCCAATGAATTCATTCAAACGCTTGGGACGAAGTTTGAGTTCGAAAGAAGCATCGTCGTCCACCATGCCGGCGGAGACGACTCGGTCGCGCAGATCAGAGATGGGTTTGGCGGCGGCCACTCACGGGCGATAGTAAAGCGAACTGCGACTGGAAGCAATGAATTGTTGGTGATTTCAAGAGAAAACGAATGGAACTGTCATCCTAAAGGCCTTCTTTTGGCCGAAGGATGTTCTGGAATGCTTATACCCACGGTGCATCGGCTGGGCTCCTCGCCGATGCTGCTCCCTGAAGGAGCCAAGGAGCAGCAATCAAGTCCGAGAGATCGCGGGGGATCCTTCCCGCAACAGAAGCGCTTCAGGATGACAGGCCGTTGAAATTCTCGACAACTCTTGAAGCAAGATTGCCGCTTATTTTGGCTTCTTCTTCCCTAACAACCCACCCAATACGCCGCCCAGCGGATTCTGCTGCTGTTGCTTTTGCTGCTGAGCGTTGCCCTGCTGTTGATCGCTTTCCGGTTGTTGCTGCTGTTGCTGCTTGCCGCCAAGTGCGCCCAGCAAGCCTTGAACTGCATTGCCTTGCTGCCCGCCTTTTCCACCAAGGAGACCAGAGAGTCCACTGGTCAGGGCCCCTGGATTGCCGGTAGTTGGCAAGAGATTGTTCAGTTTCATTTGCGCCAGCTTCTGTACGTCGGGCGCAATAATTGGGTGATTCACAGTGCCCGTAACCAAAACCGGAATCACGAGTTCGCCATTGCGGTTGGCTAGAGCGGTATTCATGAACCCGCCAATTCCGGTTCCTCCAACTTGCTGACTCAGCCCTTTGTTGAGTACGGCATTGGCATGCATATTCAATGCTTCGCTTACAAGATCAAAGGTGCCTTGAGCTCCGAGCGTTCCGCCGTCGATTACTGCTTCGAGATTGTTCGTGCTGGCGAGGCCGTTCTTAATGTTTATCAATCCCCCCAGCTTCACGATGTTGGTAAAGCCGCGAGAGGGCTGTGCCTGCGAAAACTTCCCAATCGCGGAAAGCTCATGCAGCAGATCAATTCCCTGAAATTTTCCATTCCCGGTATTGAAGTTCACATCTCCGTTTAGCGTGCGCATCAGATTTCCTGCCGGATCGCCTGAGAACGAGAGGTTCGATTTGAAATTGCTCAACACGATCTGATCGAAAATGATGCTGCCGACGGAAAGCGCACCCTGCCCAGCAAGATGCGAAATGCTGCTGCTCTGAGATTTTGGAACTTGCGCATTGGCGGTAGGGATCAACGAGAAGCGGTCGAGTTCCGCTTTCTTGGCCGGAGCGTTGCCGCCCGTAATCTGCTGCAGCTCGCTGATGTTGAGTTTGTCTGCATTCAGGTTGAACTTAAGTTGTGGTGCCGCAAAGTTCTGGACCGTGGCAGAACCAGTAGCGGTCGAGCTGCCTAGCGACGCTTGCAGGTTATCCAGCGTGGCCGCGTTCTGAGCGAATTTCAGATCGGCATTCTTGATCAGCACCGGCTTAGTGAAGTTCGGCATGTTGAGGCTGGCGTTCTGCAGCGCCCCGTTGCCGCTATAAACCATCTTGTCCGGCTGCTTCATCGGGCCCTGCACACGCGCATTCAGAGTGAGCGAGCCTGAGCCGCTCATTCCTTCTACAGCTGAGACTCCGTAGGCTTTGGCGATATTGATGAGCTCGCCAATATTTGCCCCATTCGTGCGGATAGTCGCATCGACCGCACTGTTTGGCGTCGTGTAGTGCGACAGCATAAAGTTGCCGTTCAGCGTGGTGCTGCCGCTCTGCGCGGTGAACTCGTTCGACTTCACAGTGTCAGGAGTGAGGGCCAGCGTGATGGATGGAACCTTCACTGGCTGTGGAATGTCTTTCCCGCTGACAACGAGATTCGAAGCGCTCAGATTTCCGTTCAGCGCCGGCTGATCGGCTGAACCCTTCGCGTGAATATCGGTATTCAGAGTTCCGCCGACCTGCATTCCTGGATTGAACGCCACGCCGAATGCTCCGGCAAGCTTCGCCAGTTCCGTAATGGAAGCGTTGTTGGCTTTGAGCTGCACGTCGAGCTGAGCTGGCGTCGGTTTGGTATTCACTTGGCCGGTAAGGCTGATCGGCGTCGGCCCAAAGTTCACATTCATCTTGTCGATCTTGATGACATCAGTGTTCAGATCGTCGGCGACGCTGTAATCGGCTTTGATGGGATATCCAATCTCGATTCCCTTGATGCGTACGTTGTTCAACTCGAGATTGCCCGTGGAACCCATGGTGCCCTTGTCGTTGCGCACGCTGGCTTCGCCGCTCGCGATCGCGTCGTACTGCTTGAGCTGGGGAGAATTCAGGAACTTCTGCACTCCGGCGAGAGAAACCTGGTTCAACTTGAGGCGACCATCGAGGTGAGTCGCCATCGAGTTCTGCTGGATCAGCGGACCGGCCGTGCCATCGAACTTCACATATTGATCGCCTTGTCCGGGAAGGTGTGCAGCCAGAGTGACGTTGAACGGTTTGCCTGGCTCAAAATCCGTGAGGTCCAGATCGATGTTGTCGTAGACGCTGCGGCTCTGATGCTTCTGCTCGTCAGTGATTGCGACCTGCCCGTTGGTGATCTTCAATTCCGCCAGCGAAAGCTGCTGGCTCGGCTGATTTTCCGCCGGCTTGCTCTCCGGCGTGCTCGGAGGCGTAGGGCTGGGCTTGGCTGCAGGCTTTGCTGCAGACTTCTGTGCTGGAGCGGGCGCCGGAGCAGGAGCGTTCGCGGGCTGTTGTCCGATGCTGGCGAAGTTCCATGTGCCCTGAGCATTGCGCACCAGTTCTATTTTGGGATTCACCAACTCGAGCGAGCGCAAATCGACCTGATGTCTCAGCAGCGGCAGCAGCTTCGCGCTCACTGCGAGATCAGAGGTCGTGGCGAATGGTCGTCCGGTGCGGAAGTTAGGATCTTCGCCGATCTGCACGTCGGCAACGCGGATCGAAAGCGGCACGATCTTCAGCGACATGTTGCCGAGCTTCACGTCGCGATGCAGCTTATCCTGCAGCTCTGCTTGAATCTTGTCGTGATACTGGTTGACGTTCACCAGCGATGGCAGAGCAAAGATGGCGATTACGATGATGACGATAATTGCGATCAGGACACCGACTAGCTTGCGCATAAGTTCCTCTTTCCTACGCCGTGCGGTTCCAGGAGGACTGCTTTAAGCGGCGATTGTGAGCTGCCACAGACGCACGAAGACTCTAAACGAACGGCCTAAGGAATTGGAAGGATTGAGCCGCAGCACGGTTGTACTCGGATGACGGAGTTTGGCCCGAAACCTCTCTGGTGTGAGCCAGATTGAGCTGCGGCATCGGAGATGAAAAAGGGCGCGCCGCTTCAGGAGAAAGTGTCGCGCCCTTCACACGTTGTTTATCGAAGCGTCCGTTATTTGTACGAAGCTCCCGGGGACGCGATCGTGTCGTAGGGCACATTCGCGGGAATATTGTAACGAGCCATGATGTCCTGCATCCTGCGAGCGCTCTTCTCAATATCGTCCGGATCCTTCTTATGACGAGCTTTCATCCACTTTTTGTAAGCTTCGTCGAACTCGTGCTGGTCGGAGCTGGAGAGCCGTTGCCCCTGCGCTACAGGAGCGTACGCTGAATTCGGATACGCGGCCCCATTCCCTCCGCTCGCCACCTGAGCGAACTGCACCGTGGAAGGAATGTTGTACCGCGCCATGATCTCCTGCATCTTGCGCGCGCTTTCGTTTATATCGTCCTGGTCATTCTTGCGCGTAGAGTCCACCCACTTCGAGTAGGCCTTATCGAATTCCTTCTGGTCATCGGGTGAGAGTCGCTGCGCGTAAGCAGCAGGATATGCGGCGTTCGGATACGCCTGTTGTGGGTAACCGGCTGCTCCGCCCATTGAGGCTACCTGGTCGTATGACACGGTTGATGGAATGTTGTAGCGCGCCATGATCTCCTGCATCTTGCGTGCGTTCTCTGAAATGTCATCCTGATCGTTCTTGCGTGTGGCGTCGACCCATTTGGAATAGTACTTATCGAATTGGCTTTGGTCCGAAGCCGACAGAACTCGATGCCAACCCTGCGACTGGGTGTAAGCGTCTTGAGCGTGCGCGCGAGATGGCGCGCCAACCGCAATGCATAAGAGCAATGCAGCGAAGATAGATAGCGGTTTCATTCTGGTTCTCCTCCGAAAGTCTGTTCTGGGCGCGTGCTGTGTAATCTTGTGCGTCAATAAGCGCCTTATCTACTTAGAGGATTGACCCGTGCGGGAAGATGACTGCGCCGCGCAGCAGCACCCGAATTCCAAACTGGTCTGAGTAGCACGTTCCTAAATTGGAGCGGATGCGAGATGCTGAAAGTTCGTTTATCGAAGGTTTGAAGATGATCGGGAAGTAGATTTGGCGAGATGCCGTGCTTCGATTTCTTTTCTAAACACCCTTTTTCATTGGCTCCCAAATGAACTTATGAATCTGCAACCCCAGGCGGGCACTGAGTCCGTCGGCGAGCATCCACTCGACCAGTTCGCGCGGATCGAGCAGGCAATTGCGGGCGTCGCGCGCAGTGCTGGCATCTTTGCGGAAGGCCGGAGAAAACAAAGTGTTCCGCGTCTTCTGCTCAAGGTGATGCTCGCGGACGAAGTCTCGCGCGAATTCGTAATCCGCGCGATCGGCGATGACAAACTTCACTTCGTCAATTGGAGTTAGCGCATCGAGGTTGGAAATGCGAAAGCTTCCACCTTCTCCTGAAGCGGGGCACTTTACATCGACAATTTTGTGAACGGCCTTTGGCACGTTCTCCAGCGGACGTTCGCCGCTGGTCTCGATCAGCACCTCATAATCCTCGTCGAGTAGCTTCTGCATGAGGGGCACGACCTCGCGTTCCTGCAGCATCGGTTCGCCACCAGTAATTTCCACTAGCTTGACTGGAGCAAATTTTCGGACTCTGCCCACCACTTCATCGATGGAGGATTTGTGCCCGCCGGTGAAGGTGTACTCGCTGTCACACCAGGAGCAGCGCAGATTGCAGCCGGCCAGGCGCACGAAGATGCATGGCAATCCCGCGAAGGAAGATTCGCCTTGGATGGATTTGTAGATTTCGATGAGATACATCAGGGCTACTGGCTCCCGGCTGCCGGCCACCGGCTAATTCTGCGCGGTTCGCGCCTTGTTCCTATATGCACCTGAACATCTTCAACACTCAAAAACTTAGCTAGAAGCCAGCGGCCAGGAGCCGGGAGCCGCTTCACTCCGAATACCGGGCCGTAGTAGTATCCGTTTCCCAGATCGTGACTTCCTTCACCGTCACGCGGCCTGAAGTCGAGCTCTTCAATGTGGAGTTCGTCTCGTCATAAAAATATTTCGCTAAGTTCTCGGCGGAAGGATTCAGCGTTGTAAACGGGGCCACATCGTTGATCATTTGATGATCGAGCCGTTCGATGACCGGCTTCATGACTAGCTTCAATTCTTTGAAATCAAGCAGCAAGCCCGCGGCATCGAGCTCGTGGCCCTGCAGCGTAATGCGGACCTTGTAGTTGTGTCCGTGCGGGTTCTCGCATTTGCCGCGATAGTTGCGCAGATAATGCCCCGCGGCAAAGCTGTCTTCAACGGTGACTTCGTACATTGTCAATTAATTCGCCTGTAAAGTTCAGAAAAGGCTAGTACAAGTATAGCGGTCGGAAATGAATTAGCGTGGAGCGTGGAACCGGGCGCCCTCGCCCGGGTTTTCGATGGAATACGTCGAAAAACAAGGGTTTCATGAACACACCAACAGACCTCAATGCCAGGCCTTTTGATGATTTCAGGACTATTGGAAAATGCGGCCAAACACCGGCGCGAGGGCGCCCGGCTCGACGTTAGTTGGCGGTCCAGACCCGGCAGTGAGCGACGCACTTCACGGACGTCACTTCAATCTCGGTCTTGCCCTTTTTAGGAAGTCCGGCTGAAGGTTCGGGAAGAACAATCAAGGATTGGGCAGCGCCATTCGGGTTCAACTGGCAACCGAAGTTGACGGATTGCGCGGCGCGCTGCTGGCAGACGCCGTTGCTTACTGCATTGTCGAGCATGTCGGGATGGCTGTAGAGCTGCTGCGCCACATCTGATGGCACAACCGCCAGCAGCATCGGTACAGAGGACTTCATCTTCACATCGACCTGCTCACCATCGTGCTCCGGCAGTGGCAGGCTGTAAGTCTTCAAAATGTTCGGTGCAAACTTTTCCTTTGTCAGACGAAATCCCTGGAATTCCGACCGGTAGCAGTTCTGGACGCAGCCCCACCGGTAATATTGCAAACTGACCTCATTTGCCGGCGCAATCACCGCTGCGACCTGACGTACGCCCAGCACATCGCTGATTCCGGCCAGCACCGCGCGATCGCCGGTGCGTTCATCGCGGACGATCAATGCCATCGCATCGGCCGAAGCCGGCAGGGTACATGTGTACGTCGTATTCACAACGTGCTCTTGCATGCAGAGATATTGCAGCTTGTCCATGACCTCTGCGCGAAAGATCGCCTCTGGATCCTGCGTAGCATTGTCCCAGTCGCTGCGATGGATCATCGCAACCGTCACCGGACGCTGTGCTGTTAGCTGCAGCTTGATGTCGCCACCCTGCCCAGGACCGTAAAGATGCGTATTCTGGCGCATCCCCGGCGCGAGGCGCACAACTTCATTGGTGTCCGGAACCCAGTCGAAGACACGTTGCTGCGCAATTGCCGCGGGCACGGAGCCTGCGGCAAAGAGCAACGCCAATGTGAGGACCTTTTTCATCTGTCGCCGCGAGTGTAGGCAGGTTTCTGCGGCGATAACAAAACAATTCGACTGCACCAGGATTACTGCAGTAATTCGTTGACCCAGCCCGAACTCCTGGCTGTTCAGAGCGAGCTGCTCTGCGCGCTGACAACCGTGTCATCTTCTCTCTCCATCAGACCTTATTTCGGGAGGAAAGATATGAAGCCAGCTCTGGTTTTTGTGTTTGGAGCACTCGGACTATTTGCGCTAGCGAAATATCAGAGAACGTCAGGACACCAGCGGCAACGGGCAGAGGAGCCGGCCCAACCGGCTCGCCGGACTCGCGGTCGGAGATTGCGTGGACGACATCGCTCGGAAGACGGGCTGCTGGACCTGAACTCAGCGACGATCTTCGAACTCAAGGAACTGAAAGGCATAGGCGATGCTCTGGCGGCTCGCATCATCGAGAATCGGCCGTACACGACAAAGATCGACCTCATCGGGCGTCGCGTAATTCCCGACAACACCTATGAAGTGATTAAACACTCGATTACAGTTCGGCACGCCGCGTGATAACGGGTCCTCTTCAGCTTTTTCATTCTGAATGCCGTTCTTTGGCGTGAGGAATCCCTATCGACTTGCAACATCTGTTTAGGAAAATTTTCGGAGTTGATAGGGATTCCTCTCTCCTGCTCACGCTGACTGCACGCGTGAGCATCCGCTTAGGAATGACAAAATCAATGACAAAACGGTGCGAAATTCAGCGCACTGCCGTACACCTCCATTCGTAACTAAGCTATAACCCTAGCTACAAATTCAGGTTCTCTTTTCATTGACTTGCCGGGGGCGACACAGTACTTTTCCTCCACAGCACCCGTACGTTTGCGCGAAATCAAAGGACGAATTTGTGGGCATCAAGATATTACTTGCCGACGACAGCGTGACCGCCCAGAACATGGGCAAGAAGATCCTCAGTGAAGCCGGCCATGAGGTCGTCACGGTGAGCAATGGAGCCGCCGCAGCCAAGAAGATCGCGGAAATCAAACCCGAACTCGTCCTCCTCGACGTGTTCATGCCCGGCTACAGCGGCCTCGAACTCTGCGAAAAGCTGCGGGGCGCCGCTGAGACTTCAAAGATCCCCGTTCTCCTCACCGTAGGGCGCATGGAGCCCTACAACGCACAAGACGGTGCCCGCGTTAAAGCAGACGGCGTAATCGTGAAGCCGTTCGAAGCCACTGACCTCACGGCGGCTGTCGATCGCATTGCGGAAAAAATGAAGCCGGCAAAGGCATCGGCCGAGTCGGCTCGTGGCATGAAGATCATTGATAAGCAGCCTGATCCTGCAGTCGCCAACGCGGCGGTCGAGCCGACTACCGACAAAACTGGGATGAATGAGCAGGCACAGCAGGTAGAGAAGCCGTACGAGAAGACGATCCGCCTCAACGCCGCGCACGTCCAAGCGATGTTGGAGCAGGGGCCAGGAATGAATGAGGCCGCGTCTGCGATCGAGAGTTCTGTTCAAACGTCGAGCAGCGGAACTGTGCCGGCCCTTTCCGATTTTCACGTTGGATCGGCGCAGGCAATCGAATTTGAAACGGTCCAAGACGCCGGCAACTTCAAATCGGAACCAGAAGCTAAACCTGCCGAGCCTTCCATCCCGTCATTCATGTCTCAGTATTTGCCCGAGACGCAGGAGGAGAAAGTTCCTGCTGCCCCAGCAGTCACGGTTGAAGCGCCGATGCACGAGCAGCCGACTGGCGCCTTCCCTATTCATAATGAGTTTCTGCCCACCCGGAGTCAAAATGAAATTCACGGAGAGCGCCGCCGTCGTGAAGATCCAGGCGTCTCATCTGTTCCCGAGCTTGAACTCACTGCGGCAGCGCCGGTCCCCGATATACCTGTCCCGCATGAACCAGGACTGGAACTGACGCGCCAATCCGGCAACTCCTCCACGGAGATTTTTCCTGATCCGGCACTGGAGACCGATCCGCATCGCTCCACGATGGATTTTCCCACCCACTTTGGTACCAGTGAGGCTGAGCTGGCGAATAAGTTTCTGGAATCATTGCAGCATCCGACGGACAACAGTGCTGCTCCCCCGGACGAGTTCGAGGCCCGCCTGAATGCAGCTATGGAGTCGTATGAGACAACTTCGCTCGAATTGCCGAGCGCTTCCGCGAGTCCAAATGCCGACCTGCTGAAAACTGCTTCCCATTTCGAGACAAACCAAGGGCCAGCCGCAGAAAGCTTCGAGGCGCAGGTCAACGCGGCAATGCAGAGCTTCGACTCAGCGAGTCCAGTCGGACACCAGGAAGCAGCTCCGGAAATCGTTACCGAACCAACTCTGGAAATCGACACTGAGCCGGCGGCTGAAAATCACTTCTCGTTCCAAACTGCTCCTGTGATCGAAATGCCGGTGCGCCACTTTGAGCCGCACGACATTGACATCACTCCGAGCGTCTCGGCATCAGAGGCGCCGGAACCCGAAACCGCGGAAATTAAGATCCTTGCTCCCGAGACCGACGAAGCTGTCATCCAGCAGATGCGCGAAGGTCTGTCACATCATCCAGTGGAGGCTCCGCACGTCGAAATTCCAGAGCCCGCGCCTATGGCGATGGCGGCCGCAGCCAGCGCCGTCACCCCGAGCGCGCCTCCATCGCTGGCGCAGGATGCTGAGGCCGAAATCGGACGCGCAATGGCCGCAGCCATAGGACGCGAGGGTTCATCGAATCAGCCCGAACAGCCGACGACTCCGGCGGGATCCGCAGCTCCCGGACGGGATGCCAACCATCTGGCGGGTGCCGTGGAATCGGTGATGAAACGAGAGCTGCCGAATTTGATCTGGAAGATCATGGCAGAACTCGATCTGCGAAAACGCGGATAACCTTCCAAGCCAAGCTGCAGCCCGACGTCCCTCGGCGCGCCCCGTTCTATTGGGCGATTTCGCCACTTTCTGCATTGCTGTTGACCAGGTCGAGCCATGCAAGAATCGCGAAATCACACCAGCTCTCACGTTCGTCTCACCTTATAAGTAAATCTTCCCATTGCGGGAGAACTAGCATTAGGAACATACTGGCTAGCGTTCCCCGGGAGGCTCTCTCGCTATGCTTCTCGCCGCAACACTTGTCCCCTTCATCTGCGCCCTCGTCCTCTTCGGCTACTTCTTCGACCGCTTTGCCGGAGAGCAGGACACGCCGGAACTCGCCGACGCCATGCACCAAATGAATCAGGCCAAAATAATTCCCTTTCCGGAACCGCAGCCGGAGAAGAGAAAGTCTTTGGCGGCTGGCGCTTAGCACAGAAAGACGCAACCTGGGACGGATTGCGAGGACGCTTGGCGGAAAGATCTTCACGGACTCTAGAGGTAATGACGAACCTCCCTCACAACATCCGTGTGATCTGTGTCCGCGGGTCCGTGTGATCCCTTTCGTGGTTTGCTTCTCCAGAACGCAACTCCTCCCGTTCCCGGGAGCCCTTTAGTATCATGGCCTGCACCTCGGAACTGTGGCCAAGCTTTCATCCATTTACTGCTCCGCCTGCGGACAGCAGATCGATTCGAACGCGAAATTCTGTCCATCATGCGGCAGTTCGCAGCAAAACGATCCGATGGCTACCGCTACGGTCACTCCCTCGCCCCCACGCACTTCAAGGCCGAAAAGCTTTCCGAAGTCATCCGCATCCAGCGGCGGCGGCCCGCACGAAGGCCGCTTCATTCCAGGAACGATTCTTGCCGAACGATATCGAGTCATCGCGCTCCTGGGCCGAGGAGGAATGGGCGAGGTCTACCGAGCAGACGATCTGCGGCTCCAGCAGCCGGTTGCGCTGAAATTCCTACCGGAAGCGACGGCGCAGGATCCGGTCACGTTAGAGCGCTTCC
>DATEMI010000163.1:0-4876 GCA_035275665.1 Terriglobales bacterium
TCCTCAACAGAATCGTTTATCCGGTGTGGCTGGATCTCACGAGAGCGCCTCGACCGCTTGTTCGGCAACCTGATGAGAACAAACGTTTTGCCGGCGGCCGCTTATAGGAATCGGCAGGGCTGAGAAGAGAATCGTAGCTAAATTCTATACACCGAGGTTCTCTTATACCGATGTCCCGTTCGCAAGGCCACTGTAAAAAATAACAGGCTATCAGATCGAGGGCGCTGCGCTGGCCGGCCGTAAGTGATTGAAGTTGCTCGAAGGCAACGACAGGGTGGAGCTGGCCAGACTATGTTTACGTTCGAGAGTTTTTCCAGGAGGAGAACATTGGTACAAAGAGAACGTTTGAGAGTACTGGTTGCAGAGGATCACGACGCGATGCGGCAATGTGTTGTGAAGATACTGAGCAACAATTTCGTAGTGATCGGCGCGGTCTCGGACGGCGCCGCGTTGACAGAAGCCGCAGTCTGCTTGAATCCGGATGTCATTGTCAGCGATGTCGAAATGCCGCGGCTGAGCGGCATTGAAGCGATGAACAAACTCAACGCCGCCGGCACAAACATCCCCTTCGTTTTTATCAGCTCCGACCAATACCTGGTGAAACACATGGCGCTAACTGGCAGGGTCTGCATTCAAAAATTGGATATGTTGTCTGAACTAGAAGACGCAGTCGTTCGGATCGCCGCAGATTGCGAACCAGTTAGCCAGTGACCACTCGCAGCGAGCGAAATTGGCGAGCCACTCAGGGCTAGGCTGCACCGCCGTTTCAAAATCACAAAAATAATTGCCGGAGAATGATTGCGATCAGTGCCAGGATTCCGACGGCCACAATGAAGGCCGCCAGCACATCGGCTTGAGAGCGAGGAATGCTGGGGTCCTGCCTTCTGATCCCTCGCATGCCGCGCCAGTGGTCCCTCCTGCCGCAATCGTCAGCAGCTCATGTTCATGTTGCGCGAACTCGGCGTAGGATACGAGCGACGAGTCCGAGCACAAGCAGATACGGAATGACGGCAAGAATCAGCGCCACAATCACAGCCTGGCCGGGATAAATCCAACGGTAGACAATCAGTTCGTAGACCACATCTAGCAGGAATGCGAGCACGAAGACCTTGCCGATGTCTTGCCATGCCAGTCGCATGAGTTCGCGACGGCGAACCGGGTCGGTAATGGCTGCCCAAAGAAAGTAAGGTGGCCGGCCTTCCCGAGCATCGCGGAGTGCGAGCGTGGCTGCTACCAGCGGCTGAAATATGAAGCGAAAAGCTAGCGGTCCCTCAAACCGGCCGATGAGCATTTGCCAATGCCGGGCAAGGAATTCTTGGGGTCCCACAAACACAATTAGTGGACGAATCGTCAGCTTCTATCCACTGTCATTTTTGCCAGTATGGAAGTCCACCGGAACCTTCTATGTTTTCTCTGTCAAAAGTGCCGCGCAAATTTTGCGAACGTGGGTTCCATTCGGAATTTGGTGTCGCTTTTTTGCGCTGACGCCTATATCCACGGGTGAGGAGGTCATATCACAATGGCAGACAATGGACGTATTCGCGCAGGATCGGGCAGAAGGCGGTTTCTTCAGACCGCGGTTTCAAGTGCAGTCATTGGGATAGGGGCGCGAGCTGGGATCAAATTATCAGGACCTGCCAGAGCCAGCGCTCAGACGGATTTAAGTCCGGATGCAGCGCTGCAAGAATTGATGGCTGGCAACCAGCGTTTCGCTGGAAATCACCTGACCTCGATCGAGGAAAACCTAAACGTTTTGAGAGAGCACACGCAGGATAAGCAAGAACCGTTCGCCGCAGTGCTCTCGTGTGCGGATTCTCGCGTCCCTGTGGAACTGGTTTTCGACCAAACTATCGGACGCGTCTTTGTCACACGAGTGGCCGGCAATTGCGTAACGCCGGAGATCATCGGCAGTCTGGAGTATGGCGTTGCCGTCCTGGGAGTCAAAACTATGCTCGTGATGGGCCATAGCAACTGTGGAGCGGTCAAGGCTGCAATGAAAGTGGAAACGGTCCCGGGACAGATCAGCACGTTGTACCCGCATCTTCGCGAGGCCGTGGAGCAGTCCGGCGGCAGTTTGGACAAGGCAATCGCAATCAATGCGAGGATTCAAGCCAAACTGCTGCGCTCTTCATCAACGGTCATCCGCGATGCGGTCAAGAGCGGCAAGCTGAAAGTAGAAGCCGGAGTGTACGACCTTGCCACAGGCAAGGTCGCATTGAGTTGACCGTCGGCGCTTTGAGCAAGCGCGGGATCGGAACAGAAGCAACAGAGGTTGCGAAGAACAACAGCAGCGCAATCCATAGCGATCGATTAGCCAGCCTTTCCCTATTTTATTGACAGTATTGATGTCGGGCATTATTTGACACTCGTGCGGGGCTGGCCGTCAGAGGCGCCGGCTGGGGGGCGCGGTTGGCTGTTCTGCGCGTCAATCCACGATTGTGTGCAATCGCGAACCGTCACATCACCGCGAACCGTCACATCACAATGTGGTTTTTGAACCGCAAACTCGATGAGCTGCGCATTGGTTTCAATCCCATCGCCTATGCAGCCGCAGCGGCAGCACCAAAACTCAGAGGTACCCTGGCGCGGATGACCGTACCGTGCTGCGGTTGCGAGTCGATGGAAAGCTCTCCATGGACCAGTTTCATCCGTTCACTCATGCTGCTGAGTCCCAGTCCTTCTCCCCGTATGGCGTTTTCAGGGTCAAAGCCAATACCCCAATCGCGCACAGTTAACTGAACCTCGTTCGATGCGGCTCTCAGCGAGACCTCGAATTTCCGTGATCCACTATGCTTCAATGCATTCTGCAGAGCTTCTTGTAAGACCCGGAAGAGACACAGAGAAATTTCCTGACGCAACTGCTTGGGTATTCCCTCGGACTCAAAGGCAATCTGAACTTGGTTCTTTTCGGAAAGCTGCTTGCAGAAGCTGGAGGCCGCCGCCGCGATCCCCAACAATTCCAGCTTTGAGGAATGTAGTTCATGCGACAGTGCTTGGACGTCGGTCCCCAGGTCTGAGATGTGATCCCGTATCTCCTCGAGGCGCTGACTAGCTGCCGGCGCCGAAGGCGAAAAGTCCTCTTGCAGGCGCTCCAGATTCACAGACACTAACGCAATGCGCTGATTGATGTCATCGTGCAGCTCTCGCGCGATCCGAGTACGTTCCTGCTCTTGGGCCTCAATAAGCTTTCGGCCCACGCTCGAAAGAGCCTCCTCGGCCCGCTTGTGCTCGGTGACGTCTATACAAGAGCCGATATATCCGGCGAATGAACCATCTGTGTTGAATCTGGGCACACCCTGATCGAACACCCAGCGATATGCTCCATCGTGTCGCCGAAGGCGGTATTCCATTTGGAACGGCTCGCGCTCATCGAACGCCTTAACGTAAGTCTCCCAGCAGCGCGGTAAATCATCGAAGTGGACTCCCTGCACCCAGCCGTCCCCGAGTTCTTCCTGAAAGGACCGGCCGGTGAACTCTAGCCACGGCAAATTGACGTACGTACATCGCTTATCTGGACCCGATATCCAGATCATGACGGGAGCCGTGTTCGCTACATTGCGGAAGCGGTCTTCGCTTTCGCGCAGAAAAGCCTCTGCATGCATACGCTCGGTGATATTCCGGGCGATTTTGGAAAAAGCCACGATATTACCTGCCGAATCTCGCATCGGTGACATCGTGAGTGAAACATTCAGCCTCTCGCCTAGCTTTGTTAATCGGATCGTTTCGTAGTGCTCGAGGCCTTCACCAGCTTTCAGCCTTTGCAAGATATGTTCTTCTTCGTTCCAAAGCTCGGCGGGAATGGTCATCGTAATTGGTTGTCCCAGCGCCTCCGCCTCGCTGTAACCGTACATACGCTCTGCGCCGCGATTCCAACTCACGATGACTCCGTCCAAGTTCATGGAAAGAATTGCATCATCAGACGATTGCACAATCGCGGCGAGCCTGCGCTGGGTGTCTTCTGCTTGTTTGCGCTCGCTAATATCGCGGATGATTACCGTAAAGACTTTTTTATGCTCGGCTTCCACTTGTGAAATCGAGGCTTCAATTGGAAATTCCTCACCATTTGCTCGTAGGCCATACAACATTCCTCGTGCAGCGTAATTTGTGACATCTATTGTCGTCTCGACGAAATTTACTTCATCAGCCATAGAGAAGCGTTGCGGGATGAAGCGGTTGATCGAGGTGCCGATCGCGTTTTTCGCTCGGCAATCGAACATTCTCTCAGCAGCGTTGTTGAACACCACAATTCGCTGTTCCTCATCGGTAGCGATAATCGCATCCATCGCTGACGCGATAATGCTCTCCAAACGGTTCTGATTCTCGTTCAGCCGTTCTTGGGTGTGCTTAAGTTCGGTAAAGTGGGCTAAATGGAGTTGATCATTGGAGCGAATTAGTTGGGATTCCGTCTTTCGCCGTTTTGCCCGTTCCCAGAAGAGTGCAATGAGTGTCAGCGTCTGTGCAATAAAAACAACAATGCCAGCCACGATATATTGCCCGAACATTCGCTGGCGATTGAGCCCCCGGCTGCTGGCGCTTCTGGTGATGATCCTCATAGTCAGTGTGGCAGCTAGCCGACCTTGCACGGGAAACCTAAACACCGCACCGCCTACATCCACGTCGTCAACAGCAAAAATAGGCGCGTTCGCAGCGCTGGCAACCATCGGAGCAGATTGAGTTGCCTCAGTAAAAGGCGCTTTCTCCAAAGTGGCGAGACCCTGGCCTCCAACAGCTGCACCGTTCAAGGAAAGCTCCAGTAAACAGAACATCAGCGGAAGCATGGCCTGTACCCTAAAAAGCTGCCAGCCTCCGACCTGGTCTTCGTTGGTTTGCTTGTTTGAACCTGACAAAGCTCGACCCAGTCTTGCGTACGGAAGAC
>DATEMI010000164.1:0-5388 GCA_035275665.1 Terriglobales bacterium
ATCGTTAGCGCGTTACCTGCACGAAGCGCTCAAATTTCCAGTAGAACAGGCCAGCAGCCTAACCGGTCTTTTCGGTGGACTAGTTTGGTTTCTCGCGGCATTCGGCGGGGCCGTTGCAGACCGCCTGGGATTTCGCCGTGCTCTGTCCCTTGCCTACTTGATCCTGAGTTGCTCCTATTTCCTGCTCGGCTCAATTGCCGCCCCATGGCTCGGACCCATACGCGACCACGTTCCTCTGGTCGCGCTGGTTACATTCATCCTGATACTTCCGGCTTTGGGCGTCGCATTGGTAAAACCTTCCGTAGTGGGGACAACGGCCCGCGCCTCGAACGAAAACGTGCGTTCGATCGGATACGCGATTTACTACACGCTGGTAAACATCGGCGGGGCTGCTGGACCGTACGTCGCTTCGTGGGTCCATCAACGAATGAACGTAGAGAACGTATTTCGCGTTGCGGCTCTCAGCGTCTTCCTCATGTTCTTTGCCGTTCTGTTGTTCTTCCGCGAGCCGCGCAAGCCGGGAGAAGTGCAGACGACAAGCCTGGGACAGGTTGTACGCAATTTCGGAACGGTGCTCCTAAATCCGCGCTTCATGCTGTTCCTGCTCATCTTCACCGGCTACTGGATTTTTTACTGGCAGGAGTTCATCATCCTGCCGATTTACGTTCACGATTACATCAATCCCAATACCGATACGGAACTTATGCTGGTCACCGGACCTGTGATCGTAATAGCGTTTACGGTCCTGGTGAATGTGATCACGCAGAAGATTCCGGCTTTCAGCGCGATCATTTTGGGAACCGTGATCTCCGGTGGAGCATGGATTGTGCTCGTGGTTTCGCGCTCAGTATTCGCCGCTTATCTCACGCTCGTACTCGTTGCGATCGGCGAGATCACGCAGTCTCCGCGCTACTACGAATACATCTCGCGTCTCGCGCCATCCGGACAACAGGGCACCTACATGGGATTTGCCTTCCTGCCCATCGGTATCGGCTCGCTGATCGCCGGCATATTCGGCGGCAAGCTAATTCATCACTACGGAGAAGTAGTGCATCGGCCGCAGCAGATGTGGTGGGCAGTTGCTGGAGTGGGCCTTGCAACCGCTCTGCTGCTTTGGATCTACGATCGCGTCTTCGCTCCAGCAGCGGCTTCGACCACGGCCTAGGCATTGCGATACACGACGAAAAAGACGTAGGAGTGCCTTGATGAATCAACGTCCTCCCCTTCCGCCATTTACATTAGAAACTGCAAAGCAGAAAGTTCGCGCGGCCGAGGATGCGTGGAACACTCACGATCCGGAACGTGTGGCGTCCGCCTACACAGAGGACAGCCGCTGGCGCAATCGCGCCGAGTTCTTTCGCGGACGCGCGGCTATCGTCGAATTCCTGAAACGGAAATGGGCCAAGGAGCTTGACTATCGCCTAATCAAAGAACTTTGGGCCTTTCACGAGAACCGCATCGCTGTGCGCTTCCAATACGAGTGGCACGATGATTCCGGAAACTGGTTTCGCGCGCACGGCAACGAACAATGGGAATTCGATGAGAACGGACTCATGCGCCGCCGCGAAGCCAGCATCAACGATATTCCCATCCGCGCGGAGGATCGGAAGTTCTTGTGGCAGCCGCTAGGACCGCGCCCTGCGAATCATCCCGGATTGACCGAGCTGGGCTTGTGATTTGACACTTTTTGTCATTTCTCGTCCTGACGATGCGAGTTGCCCGCTAATTGTCAGCATCTCTGAGTTCGCAAGGCAACGGCAACACGCAATTCCTGTATCCCACGAGTAGCTAGATCGAAATCATTTCTTCTCGGATGCTCTGTGGGACGAATCCTCGCATTAGCGCAGTTGCTGCTTCTGGTGGGCAGTGCTTTTTCCCAAAACGGCCCACAGGCTCCCGCTGCTCCAACCGTTCAGGATTCAGTCCATGAAGCCATCGGATCCCTGAACTTTGAAGGAGCGAATCCATTCGCCAAGCCGTGGCTGATGGATTTCGATTTCATCTCCGCCAATCAGCAAGCAGCACAGACTGAAAAGAACGCGGACTCCAAACCGGAGCCTCTGCCGCAAACGAAATACAAGCTCCAACCAGATCCGTTCAATACAGACCTGCACCAGAATTCGAACAATGATGCTGCCCCGGCCACAGCGGCTTCGGCGGCTTCGGCTCCCGACACCGCCGAACGCATTGCCACACAAGCAGCGGAGCATGAGCAAGCACCGGAGCACAAAGCAAAGAAGCAGGACGCGAAGTACGACATCACACGCATCGGCAATCGCGGCATCGGCTCGAATCTGAATTTCTTTTCCATCGATCGCGAAGAGGCTCTCGGGCGCGAATTGTCGCAGGAGGTAGAGCAGCAGGCAAAACTAATCAAGGATCCGGTAATTACCGAATATGTAAATCGCATTGGACAAACGCTGGTGCGGCATTCGGACGCGAAGGTTCCGTTTGTCATCAAGGTTGTCGATGACGAGCAGGTCAACGCCTTCGCTCTTCCGGGCGGCTTCTTCTACGTGAACAGCGGCGTGCTGCTGGCCGCCGACAACGAAGCCGAACTCGCGGGAGTAATGGCTCACGAGATTGCGCATGTGGCCGCACGCCATGCCACGCGCAATGCGACCAAACAGGAGATTTGGAATTTTGCCTCGCTGCCTCTGATCTTCGTTGGAGGCCCGGTGACCATGGCGATCCGGCAGGTTGCCGGGTTTGCCGTGCCGATGTCATTCCTGAAATTCAGCCGCGACGCCGAGCGCGAGGCTGATTTTCTTGGTGTGCAGTATGAATATGCAGCGGGATACGATCCCACGGCGTTCGTCGATTTCTTCGAGAAGATCGACGCCCGCGAAAAGCAAAAACGCGGCTTCATCGCGCGAGCCTTTTCCACGCATCCGATGAACGACGATCGCATTCGCCGCGCAGAAGCCGAGCTTGAGACACTCCCACAAAAAGATGACTACATCCTCACCACCAGCGAGTTCGACCAGGTAAAAGCGCGCCTGATCGGCCTCACTCGCGGACGCAGCATCAACGAAGGCAAGTCCGGGCCAGTCCTCCGCAAGCACACCGTTGAGGACGAAAAGCCACCCGTCCTCCATCGCAAGATTGGCACTACAACCCCGAACTTCCCCTGACATCGAGCCGCATCCCGCTTACAATATTCCGAGACTTTCTTTCTGAGGTCCGGCTATGACGCGGATTCGCTTCCGCTGGATTTTTCTTGCTCTCTTCGCCTTGGCATCGATCGCAACCTTTGCCGAAGACAAGTATTCACATCTCGAGTTCGTGGTCATCCACAGCTACAACGGCAAGCCTGTGCGTAATGCCAGCGTGGTGCTGCATCCGGTAAACAAAGAGGGCAAGCAATCAAAATCGGGAATGGAGTTGAAGACCGATCCCGACGGGAAAGCTTCCTTGGATGGCATTCCCTACGGCAAGCTGCGAATTCAGGCCATCGCACCCGGACTGCAAACTTATGGGGACGATTTCGAGATCAACCAGCCCAAGCAGCAGATCACGATCAAGATGAATAAACCGCAGTCGCAGTACAGCATTTATAAGTAGTCGGCGAGCTTCGACTCCCAAGCTTCAGGTCATCAAAAAAATGAAAAGAATTCTTCCGATTGCAGTTATCGCTCTTTTCGCCATTGCCAGCTCAGCTCAATTCATGGAAAACGAAGTTCCGGCATACCATAAAGCCCCTCCGGCAAAAGGAGAGAAGCTCGCTCCGATTGCTTCCTCCGCGCAACTTGACCAGATGAACCTGAAGTATGGCTTCCAGCGCCGCGCCTATGAAGCCGCCGCGAAGGTTCCGCGCGTCCTTTATCAGCTACCGTGCTACTGCTTCTGCGACCGCTCCGCCGGACACCAGAGCCTGCATAGCTGCTTCGAAGGCGACCATGGCTCGCACTGCTCAACGTGCATGCAGGAAGCCTTCTACGCCTACCAGATGACCAAAAAAGGCAAAACCGCGAAGCAGATTCGCGAGGGGATCATGAAAGGCGATTACAAGAGCATTGATCTGAATTCGTTGAATGGACCTTTGACCTAATCGAGCCATCGGGTGATCGGGGTCATCGGGTCAAGTGAAAACCCAAACCAGACGCGGATTTGCGCGAATGGGACGCAGATGAACGCGGAAAACTGAGGTTCCAAAATCCAACAAAACGCTTCCGCGGGCGAAGCATCCGTGAGGTCCGCGTCGTGTTTTGTTCAGCTGGCTGCTATCGGTTGTTAACGATGGCCGCGAAAACGATCATCGCAAACGTGACTCCAGTGATCGCCCACGCAGCAGGTTTTGCAAAGTTCAGCGTGAACGGAATGCCTGTCCGTTTCGGGACAAACAAGCGCGGATTTTCTGGGTTGTAGTAGAAGACGAAAAGCTTCCAATGATCGGGATTTGCGTCCCTGTACATGGGCTTATATTAGCAGCGCTCAATTTGTACGGTGTTATAAGCCGAGTGCCGACAGCCGATTGCCGAATGCCTCGCATTTGACGTACCCTGCATCTTCCGCGTATAAAAGCGAGTTTGTACCGGATACCTTGGCGTAGCCGAACTGAAGTTGTGTCACCAGCGCTGAGGATTTCCACAGCCGTGATCACGTTGTGTGTGCCTGGGACTGAGTGATCTGAGCGCCGAATAGGATTCAGGGTGACAGAAAAATCGAAGAGTTCCGGATCTAAATCTAAGACAGAAAAGATAGTTGGCCGGCATTCCGGCCACGTTCTTCAGATGCAGAAGTCATCCGCAGCAAAAGCCGCTCCGCCACCTGACCCAAAATATACACAGGCTGTGCAAAACTACGAGGCTGGCCTGAAAGCACTTCAGGAGCGCAAATTTGATAAGGCCAAAGGCCTGCTCGAGAAGGTAATCGCCGGCCCAAGCAGAGAACTTGCCGACCGCGCGCGCGTGCACCTTAACACCTGTAACCAGCAGCTTGAGCGGGGAACCGCATCGTTCAAAACTGCGGGCGAACACTATGACTACGCCGTTTCTCTGATGAACGGCGGCTCCTACGACGAAGCGCGCAGCCACATGGAGAAGATTCTCAAACAGAATGCTAAGGCCGACTTCGCTTATTACGGTCTGGCTCTGCTCGATTGTCTGACAAATCGTTCCGAGGATTGCTTGAGAAATCTCAACGAAGCCATCAAGTTGAATGGCTCAAATCGCTTTCAGGCGAGAAACGATCCAGACTTCAAGAACATGGCGGATGATCCTCGGTTTACCGAGCTTCTCTATCCAGAAGTACCTCCCGAGCCAGGAACCTAGGCTCAATCGACCACGGACCACACAGAACAGAACCGCCGCCGGTGGGCGGTGGGGCAGCCGCGCGTTTGCGGCTGCGTTTCTCCAGAATGCGCCCGGAATCGTCGCACCCGGAGCT
>DATEMI010000165.1:0-2233 GCA_035275665.1 Terriglobales bacterium
GGCCAAACGCATCACACGCAAATCCTGTTTGAGTGTCGCTTCTCGTTCCCGCCGTGCCGAGCACGCGATGGCGAGAGCAGACGCTAAAAGTATCGCGGAGACGAAATTGACGTTTCATCAGAGGGTCCTTAACCGGACATCTGAGATTTGCTTGTCCGGTTTCCGCGTGAATCAGGCTCTAGCATGGATCCATATACAAGGGATAAGGACACAATCGGGAGCTTCCGATATGCCGAACACATTACAAGCGATATGGCCTGTAACCGACCTAGCCCGTATGTTTATCCTGCACTCTCCGACTGGCCTAAAACTGACCTCATCACCAGTAGTTACATCGCCTGTTTCGTTTTAGTGTCGGCGTAGCATCGCAAGCGACGAAATAGGCAAGAACGGGGCAGCGACTCCAACTGGCTCACGAGTTCCCGCTCCTACGCTGCTCAAAACCCGGAGAAACTTGTGCCAACGGATCAAACAGGATACGTGTGCCCGTTTGTAATTATTAAGCGCACCTTTGGATTTTTGAGGCACTTCAGTGCACTGCTAGGCCTTGCTGTGGCCTTACTTTTCCTCCCCCGTGCCGCCGCCCAGCAGCCCAGCACAGCCATTCCAGCGATCGCTGCCACCTATGGTTTCAATGAGGGCAGTGGTAGCACCACTGCCGATGCGTCAAGCAATGCGAATACGGCAACTTTGTACGGCGCCTCCTGGACCACCGCCGGACGCTACGGCGACGCCCTTTCCTTTAATGGAGTCAGCAGCTACGTCGAGGCGCCTAATTCTAGCTCCTTAAATCCTGCAACCGCAGCCACGTTCTCAGCTTGGGTGAATCTCGCCGCCAGTAACGACATTTCTGCGGTCATCGATAAATGGAGCCAGACGGCCGATGACGAATATCTCTTTGGTCTGGATTCTTCCAACCGTCTGATTTTTGCTTGGCAGACCACAGGCGGGAACGTCTGGGGCCAGCCCTCATACAATCTGGTATCCGGAACTGCGCAAGTTCCTCTGGGTACCTGGACATACATCAGCGTGGTAAGGAACGGTCCATCGATCAGCTTCTACATCAATGGCAATATAGACGTAACCTACGCCTCCGCTGCCGACGCCAATCCTTTCCGCAGCGGAATCAACACCTTGCGTATTGCCGGACAGAACCGCGGGGGAGTCGCGCGCTTTCTCAACGGAACCATCGACGAAGTACGTATGTACAACCAGGCGCGGACGCAAGCCCAAATCCAGAGCGACATGAACACGTCCGTCGGCTCTTCCACGTTGCCTTCGCCACCTTCCATTACCTCTCAGCCAACGAATCAGACGGTGCAACTGGGACAGGCGGCAGCTTTTTCGGTTGGCGCAACCGGGACCGCTCCCCTCAGCTATCAATGGCAGAAGAACGGGGTGAACATCAGTGGCGCCACAGCCGCGAGTTACACGACGCCAGCGGCGACGACAGTGGATAGCGGATCGACTTTTCGCGTTCTCGTGAGCAATACGACAGGCTCGGTGACCAGCAGCGCTGCGACGCTGACGGTGAACCCAGCTCCTGCGCCTGCTATCCAGGTAAGCCGTAGCTCGATCAGCTTTGGAAACGACGCGATCGGAACGACCTTGTCTCAAGTTTTGATCATCACCAACACTGGCACGGCCACTTTGAGCATGACGCAAGTGACTGAATCTGGTGCTTCGGCGTTCAGTGTCAGCGGATTTCCACTTCCCGTGAACGTTAATCCGGGACAACAGACCACAATTACCGTGGCCTTTCTGCCGACTTCGACTGGCCCGCTGTCCGGCAATATTTCAATCGTAAGCAATGCGCCGACTTCGCCCACTTCCGTGGCGCTCACGGGCACAGGGATCGCCGCTACTTTGACCCTTAACCTTAGTTCGACCAGCTTGAGCTTCGGTAATGTCACGACAGGCACTTCTTCAGCGCCGCAAACTGTGACGATCACCAATACCGGGAACTCAAATGTGACGATTTCGCAGATTACGCTTAGCGGAGCCGGTTACTCGATAACAGGCGGAAGTGCGGCCGTCACACTCACTCCTACGCAGAGCATCACGGTGTCGGTGCTGTTCAGTCCCGCTGTTGCAGGCACGGTGAACGGCGGCCTCTCGATTGTAAGTAACGCGAGCGGGTCGCCGGCAAACGTGTCTCTTTCCGGAACAGGTGTGGCAACGGTCCAGCATTCTGTAAAGTTGAACTGGACTGCGAGTGCTTCTGTGTCAGGCT
>DATEMI010000166.1:0-16545 GCA_035275665.1 Terriglobales bacterium
GGTTGTCCTCCGTTGCGGTTGTCCTCCGTTGCGGTTGTCCTCCGTTGCGGTTGTCCTCCGTTGCGGTTGTCCATCCAGCATGGGAGACGATAGGGATTCCTCACCGCCAAACAGCGGCGGTTCGGAATGACAGACCTCGAACATCTGATATGTTCACAGGATGCCAGAATCGACCCTGGTCCTGCAGCCAGAGAGCACGCAAGTCGCGCAGCCGACAAGCCTTCGCCTACCGTTAATTATTGCGATCGTCAGTTGCGCAAGTCTTCTGCTGGAGCTCGCGCTGACGCGCCTGTTCTCGGTCGTGCTCTTCTACCACTTCGCCTTTCTAGCGATTTCGGTGGCGTTGCTCGGACTCGGCGCGGGCGGCGTGTTCGCGCACATCTTTCGTGCACGGCTTTCGCGGTGGACAGTTCCGGAACTTGGGAGTAGAGCGCTGCTTCTCAGTTCCATTTTGGTATTCGGCATCCTCGAGATCGTCCTTCACTCCGCGGTCTCGCTCAATCTTGAGCTGCGCAATTTTGAGAAGCTAACCATCATCTATTTGGCCGCGGCTGTTCCGTTTTTCATCACGGGACTGATTTTTTCCGTAGTCTTTGCCCGTGAAACTCAGCAAGTGGCGAAGTTGTACGGATTCGATTTGATTGGGGGCGCCAGCGCCTGCATTCTGCTGGTACCGCTGCTCAACATCGTCGGAGGACCCAACGCTGTCCTCTGTGCCGCAGTGCTAATGGCCGTTGGTTCGGCTCTTTGGAGCGAGACTCGGATCATGCGCTCGGTCGCGCTAGCGATTGTCATCGCTTACGTCACGCTGATTGCCGCTAACCACAACGGCCGCCTGATCGACATCATTTACGCCAAAGGAGCGCGCCGAAGCGGAGTCGAGTTTGCCCGTTGGAATGCGCTCTCGCGCGTTGAAGTCGATCAGGTAGGCCAATCGAAGTACGTAGTCATCGACGCTGACGCTTCTACGGCGATCATGAACGTCGATCCGGCGTTGTGGGCCGATGACATTCCAGTGCGCTCCAATTCAGGTGCCTCGTCAGCTTCCTTCAACTGGCGCAACGACCTGATGAACGCCGCGCCATCGCTCGCCAACGTGCTGCGGCCACGCGGCGATTTCGCGATCATCGGCCCAGGAGGTGGAGTCGATGTGCTTCGTGCCGTCGCGAATGGCAGCCGCAATGTGACTGGGATCGAGATCAACCCGCTCATCGCCAACACGATCATGCGCGGCAAGTACGCCGGTTACGCATATCACCTCTACGATAGGCCCGAAGTTCATATGCATGTAGCGGATGGTCGATCATATCTGCGCAGCACTCATGATCGATATGATGTCGTCCAGATGACGCTGGTGGATACCTGGGCGTCTACGGCGGCGGGTGCTTATGCACTAAGCGAGAACAATCTTTACACCGTCGAGGCATTTCGGGAGTACTTCGATCATCTTCGCCGCGATGGCATCATTGCCGTTACGCGCTGGGAGTTTCGGCAACCGCGCGAAGCTTTGCGCGTTGTGTCGCAGGCAATCGAAGCACTGCACGAGCTAGGAGTCCCAAATCCGGAAGCCAATTTCATCGTCGCCTCCGATGGTCCGCTCGATCAGGACGGGCGTCCGGTGATTGTGCTGGCTAAGAAGTCTGCATTCGCGGCAGACGAGATCGCATCGGTTCGATCACATTTAGCTGGGCACCCGAAGCTCGTGGATCTATACATTCCCGGGGCCGATAACGCGCAGAACGCGTTCGCACGTTTGATTCAATCGAATGATCCGCGGACGTTTGCGGCGAGTTATCAGTACAACGTCGCACCGGTTTTCGATTCGTCGCCGTTCTTCTTCTTTACGTTAAAGACGGGGCGAGCCTTAGCCGACCTGCGAGGAACGCGTGGCGGTATGGATTGGCGCGTGAACCTGGGCATTGTGATTCTGGCTATGGTGCTCGCGATATCGATCATTGCGGTGATCGCTTTTCTCTTGCTTCCGATGGCATTCGTACCGCAAGCATCGTATCCGCGCATTCTGCCTCTGTGCTACTTCATCGCCATAGGACTCGGGTACATTCTGGTGGAGATCACGCTCATTCAGCGCTTCGTCCTGTTTCTTGGACATCCAACGTATGCACTAACCGTAGTTATCTTCCTCCTGCTGCTGGCCAGCGGTGCGGGGAGCCTGACGGCACGTCGCTGGATGCCGCGAGTGCAAACGCTTCGTCCTGTGCTGTTGGCGATCGTGGCAGGTGTGGGTGCCTACCTTGCACTGCTGCCATTGATTCTTAAGTCGCTCGTAGGAGTGCCTTTCCTCCTGAAGCTTCTCATCAGCGGGGCACTGATCGTTCCGCTCGGTTTCTTAATGGGAATGCCGTTCCCCACCGGCCTTCGGCTGCTCGATCAGAATTCAAGCCGTCACGATGGAATGTGTGAGTGGGCGTGGGCAATGAATGCGTCAGCCAGCGTGCTGGGATCGGTGTTGGCCATGGTGATTGCAATTCACTTTGGACTAAACGTGACATTGTTCTGTGGTGCCCTCGCTTATGCCTTCGCAGTACTGCTCTCCAGCGGGCTCGCGCGCACACTGGCCCTCGCTCAATCCGTGTAATCCGTGCTTTTTCCGTGAGATCCGTGGCGGTTGTTAAATCTTCCCTAACCGCTTTCTTCCAAAGCTGGTCTAATCCCTCGAATGGAGCTCACCGACCGGGCAGCCGTGGATGAGGTGCTCGCCGGCAAACACGAAATGTTTCGTGTGCTGGTAGACCGCCACGGACGCAAGGTCTTTGGGCTGGCTTATCGCATGACCGGCAATGAACATGACGCAGACGAAGTAGTGCAGGAGACATTCCTGCGCGTTTATAAGCGGCTCGACAGCTTCGAGGCGCGCTCCAGTTTTTCGACCTGGCTGTATCGCATAGCCTCCAACTGTGCGCTCGATCTGCTTGCGAAACGCAAGCAGGACAAGACGCACATCGTCGAAAGCGACAGCCGCGATGACGAGCTGAATCCCGAAGAACGCACGCTCGACTATGCCACGCCGCAACCCGGGCCGGAGCGCATGCTGCTCAGCACTGAGTTGCGCAAGCGCGTGAGTGACGCCATGCAGCGGCTGACCGCGATCGAGCGCACCGCGTTCGTCCTTCGCCATTTCGAAGGACGTTCCATTTCGGAGATCGGAAGTGTGCTCAAGGTCCGCGATGAGGCGGTGAAGAACACCATTTTCCGCGCAGTAAAGAAAATGCGCAGTGAACTCGAGCCATTTATGACTGCCGGCACAGTACAGAGAGGTACGCGATGAGCCGCCATTTGAGCGAACGGGAACTCGTCCTTCATTTCTACGAACCGGGACGAGGTGACGAGCGGCATTTGGCCGAGTGTCCGACGTGCGCGGTTGAGTTTGCGCAGATTCGCGCGACACTTTCGGCGATCGATTATCCCGTTCCGGAACGCGCTGCAGATTATGAAGCGCAACTGTGGAGCACGCTGAAGCCTCGGCTGGATGCCTCTGAATCTCCGAAAGCATCGTGGTGGAATGCGCTGCTTCAACCGCGCAAGTGGGCAATCGCCGGCGCCCTGGCTGTCCTGGTCGTAGCCGCATTCTTTGCAGGAAGGTATCTGCCAAGGCACGAGCCGTCCGGTCCAAGCCCAATTGTCGCGGTCAAGGCTTCAAAGACAGGCAGCGACCGCGTGCTCATGGTCGCTGTTGGCGATCACCTCGACCGCACGGAAATGATTCTGGTTGAACTCGCTAATACGCCTGCTGAAGGAAAAGTCGATATCTCGGCCGAGCGTGAACTGGCGCAAAGCCTGGTGAACGAAAACCGGCTCTATCGGCAAACGGCGCAGCGTGACAAGGACACGGAAATCGCCAACGTCCTCGACCAGGTAGAGCGCGTGCTCATCGATATCTCGCACCATCCGGATTCGGTATCAGGCAAAGAACTCGAACAACTGCAGCAAAGGATCGAGTCGCAGGGCGTGCTGTTCAAGGTGCGAGTGATCGAGTCGAAGGTGAAGGCACGCAGCCGCAGCGAGAGGACCGCACCACAAAAGAGTTCAGACAAGTCTCAATTACCAATAGTGATTTAGTACTGGATGAAACTTAGGAATACAGAAGGCAATTACACAAAATGACGAAGACCATCTTCATATCTTTCATATTCATTCTCGCGTTCGCTTCAATTGCGAGCGCGCAAACCGATGATCTTGCTCCTGGTGCGATCTCCAGCTTTCTTCCGCAGAAAAGCGGGGATCGCGTCGAAGAGGCCTATGCAGCTGGCAAAAATGCGATGTACGCGGGCGACTGGCAGAAAATGCTCGACTCGTACTCTCAAGTCGTCAAAGCTGGCGGCGCGCATGCGGATGAAGCGCTGTACTGGCAGGCATACGCGCAACATAAGCTTGGTCGCGCTGCTGATGCACTCAACAGCATTGCTCAATTCAAGCGCCAATATCCCCGCAGCAAGTGGCTGAACGATGTCAGCGCACTCGAATTAGAGGTCCGTCCCTCCACCGCCCAAACCATGTCCACTGAGAGCGACTGTGATCTAAAAATCCTTGCGGTCAATAGCTTAATGAACACGGACCCTGATCGCGCCCTTCCCATCCTGGAGAAGCTATTAGGGAACAACGGCAACGCCGGACAGTGTGGCGGAAAGATTCTTGAGAAAGCGCTGTTTGTGCTCTCGCAAAGCGATGATCCTCAAGCTCGCGATCTGATGCTGAAGATTGCGACCGGCAAGCTGCATCCCGAGCTTCAGCAGAAGGCCATTCACTATCTCGGAATCAGTGGTAACCACGAAACGCTGATGAAGATCTACACCGAGAGCACTTCTGCCGACGCTAAGAGAAGCGCTCTCCACTCTCTGGGCATCTCCGGCGGATGCAAAGAATTACTCACGCTTTCAGGGCCGGAGAAAGACGCATCGCTTGTCCGTGAAGCAATTCACTCGATGGGCATCGCTGGTTGCAGAGATCAATTAAGGGATCTCTACAGCAAAGCCACATCTCCCGACGTGAAACGCGACCTGCTGCATTCGACGATCGTCTCTGGTGACACTGAGCTGCAGGAGAAGGTTGCACATAGCGACCCTGATCCGAAGATGCGCGCCGAGGCTGTTAAGGATCTGGGAATCTCCGGCGGATGCAAGCAGCTTACCGACTTCGCTGGAGAGAAAGATCCCGATGTTATGCACTCGGCCATCCACGCCATGGGCGTCGGTGGTTGCCGCGATCAGCTTCGCGATCTCTACAGTAAAACCACAAATCGCGATCTGAAGAGCGACATCCTGCACGCAACCATCGTCTCCGGCGACACGGAGCTGCAGGAGAAAGTCGCGTTGAGCGATCCCGATCCGGAACTCCGTGCTACAGCCATCAAAGACCTCGGCATCTCGGGCGGCAGCAGCGCTACGCTGATGAACATTTACCAGAGTAACCAGAGCTCCGATGTGCGCGATGCCGCAATCAACGCCCTCTTCATCAAGGGCGACGCGCACTCTCTGGTTGAGCTGGCCCGAAAAGAGACGAATCCAGAGCTGCGCAAAGAGATCGTAGGCAAGCTCTCCGTTATGGGAAGCCGAGAAGCGAACGATTACCTGATGGAGATTCTGAATAAGTAGGTAAAGAGGGAACAGGGGACAGGTTACAGGGGACAGGGAAAACCAGATGAACGTTCACTGACATGGTCGTGAGGCTTGAGCGTGAGCGTTTCCTGTTCCCTGTCCCCTCTATTCGAGAGGCCATTATGAAAACCAAACTCATTCTCGCCGCAGCGTTGATCGCAGCCACATGCTCTGCACAGGTTTCGCTGAAGAGCGAACCCGGCGAGATGCCGCAGATCAAGAACGCGAAACTCGAAACCGTGGCGGCATCGGGCAATCTGCAGCAACAGATCGAAGCCTTTGCTTCGCGCCAGAGTGGAACTGCATGGATCGGCTATGCCGTCCCGGCGATCAGTTCACATCGCACGATCTGCTGTTACGACGGCGGATGGCAGGAGCGTAGCTGTTGCGGAACGTGCCGGCTGTCCTCTGAGCGCAATAGCTTTTCGGGCTCTCGCGATGATTGCGACGATGTCGAGGTCACGAGCCTGGCAGTCCTCTACCGCGTGGAAGACAAGAAGATCGACTCCATTCGTGTCTTCAGTCAGAACTGCTCGATTGACGCTGGAGATCTTCCCGTTTCGGTAATTACAAAGGTTGATCCCAGGCAGAGCGTCACGTATCTGGCCAGCTTTGTAACCAAAGACGGCAACTCCCATCTTGAAAGACGCGCGCTTGATGCCATCGCCGAGCATGCCGACGCATCCGCCGACGGAGCGCTCGATCGCTTTGCCGCCGCTGATTATCCGGAGAAGATTCGCGAGCACGCGGCGTTCTGGCTCGGCGTTTCTCGCGGCGAGCACGGTTACGCCACTCTGAAGCGCCTGATCGAATCTGATCCCGACGATCATTTTCGCGATAAGCTGACGTTTCCGATCAGCCAAAGCAGCGAACCGCAAGCGCAAGACGAATTAATTCATGTCGCCAAAGGCGACTCGAGTTCGCGCGTGCGCGGCCAGGCTCTGTTTTGGCTCGCACAAAAAGCGGGGAAAAAAGTAGCCGGAGCGATCAGCGATGCAATCGACAACGATCCTGACACTGACGTAAAGAAAAAGGCTGTCTTCGCACTTTCGCAAATGCCCGATCATGAGGGCGTGCCGAAGCTCATCGAAGTGGCCAGAAACAACAGGAATCCTGCGGTCAGAAAGCAGGCTGTGTTCTGGTTGGGGCAATCGAACGATCCACGGGCGCTGGACTTCATCACCAGCGTGCTGACGCATTAAGACGATAAAAAGCCCTGCCTTTCCGGGCAGGGCTTTGACAGTCCAGGCCGTTATTCACTCGGCGGCATAGGAGGAGGGCCATCCCCCGGGCCACCCGGTCCTGGCTTGTGCATGCGGAAGAACATTCTTTCGTGGCTCATCGATTGGAGCTGCTTCCATTGGTCGGGCGTGAGCACTCCGCGAAAGGCCAGCGTCATCACCGTAAATTCCTTTTCCAGAGCGTTGCGTGCATTCTGGAGTTGCGTCACTTGCGCCAGCACCTGGTCCTGCTGCGGCTGATCCTGATCGAGCAGATCGCTCAGTTTGCCTTCCTCGATCTCGACGTTCGCTCTCATCTGTGCCAGATTGGCGCGGTGACTGGAGAAAATTTGATTGAGCTGCTGCGTTTGCTGCTGGTTTAATCCGATCTTCTGCGCGACTTCAGAATTGCGCCACCAATCGTGGCCGAATCCCATGCCCGGCATCCCGTGCATTCTGTCGACCATTATTTTCACTCTGGGCTTCTCGGTTGGCGCTTGCGAATCGTTCTGCGCGGACAGAACTCCCGCTCCCGCAAGTAAAAAGACCAGTAAATAAGACCAAGTTTTCATTGTGTGTTCCTTGTCAGATTGTGTGAGGTTTTATGCGAACTCACGTTCGTGTACGAACCTTCCATCTCTCCGACCAGCAGATTGGCCGGCTGCAGAGCGTCGGGTAGATCTCCGTCGAGCTGTGCTTCCACATCGCCGAGCAAAGCGGAGTCTGAGATCTGCGGTGGTTGATTATTTGCAGTAGTTGGGGGAGTGCTATGGAAACCGAGAAAGAGGAACGCAACCAGCACAATGGTGAGCGCGGCGATTGCTAGCGCGAATCCGGCGCTGCGGCCCTGCGTTTCCCGAATCTGCACTGCGAGGATTCCCTGTTGAATCGCGCGCGACTGCTTTCCCCAATCGATGGCCGATCGCCCGGCACTGTAGCAGACATCCTGACGCAGGCTCGCCATGCGCTCGCGGTACATCTCCACCTGCTGCTGGCAGTCGCCGCAGATTTGCAGATGCTGCGCGGCGCGCAATTCACGTTCGCCGGCTGCCGCCGCGGTAATTTCCTGATCGCTCAGGTGAATCGAAATCACGATTGTTCTCCTTCCTGCCAGATGCGCAGGTTCATCATTGCCCGATGCAGATGCGACTTCACTGTTCCCGGCTTGCGATTCGTGGCGCGCGCGATCTCCTCGATTGACATTCCTTCGACCGCGCTCAACAGCAACGCCTCACGCTGCGGCACCGTCAGATCGCGAATTCGGGCGGAGACCCGTTCCAGTCGCTCGCGACGCAAAATTTGCTCTTCCGGAGTTGATCCGGGATCCCGCACCTGCTGTGCCCGCTCCTGTTCCTCATCCGAATGATCGAAGCTGATGAAGCGCCGCCAGAATCCGAAGCGCCGGTTGCGGTAATGATCGCGAACCAGATTGATCGCGATCCGCGCCAGCCACGTAAACACCTGGGAATCACCCCGGAAGCCATGCTGCTTCTGAAATGCCCGGATAAAGCACTCTTGCGTCAGTTCTTCGGCGAGATCCGGATCGCCAGTCTGCGCCAGCAACAGGCGATACACGCGCTGCTGGTAGGCCCGAATAAATTCGTCGAAATCGGCGAAGGGCGAATCAGTTTCAGCATTCGCCGTAACCGGAGCCGCGGCCTGTACCATGTTCATCGTTCCGATGAGTTCTCTCCGTTAGTTAAATGGACGAATTTGCTTGCCTGGAGTTTACGTGCCTTAAACTTTTTCTGCTGTCCATGGCACATTGCGAATTTCGACCGTGATTCCCTCAATTCCACAGCTAATTTTCGTGTAACGCTCGCAGCCAAACGTGGTACCTTCGTCTAAGCTTCGCCCCGATGGGAGGACGAATGGGACTTGCAGTCGTCGTGCTTTCCGCTTTAGCTGGAGCAACCGTTGTTTATTCAGTTCTTCGCCCCAGGCTCGCGGTCGCGCGAGAACGAGCGACGCATTTGGAGGCAAGGGTAGCCGAACTCACATCAGTGCAAACGCAACTATCCGCTGATCTGACCGCCAAGCAGACCGCACTTCTTGCTGCCTCCAGCGAACTTTCGGCACTGAAAGCCTCCCTCGCAGCCGAGCGAGAAGCCGCAAATGACAAGCTGGCACTGGTACAAGAGGCGCAGCAAAATCTGTCGGAATCTTTTGATCTGCTCGCCGCGCGCGCTTTGAAGGAAAATTCGACCGAATTTCTGAATCTGGCGAAGAACCTCCTCGATCAGCAACAGAAGATGGCTTCGGGCGACCTCGATGCAAAGAAGGATGCCATTCAATCTTTACTGAAGACCGCGGCTGATTCCCTGTCTCAACTCCAGGAGCGCATCTCCGCGAGCGACAGCGAACGTAAAACCAGCGAATCGGTGTTCGGAGAGCAGATTCACTCGCTGGTCGACTTGCAGCACCGTTTGTCTGACGAGACTCGCCGCCTTTCGCGCGCCCTGGAGCGTCCCACGGTGCGCGGTAACTGGGGCGAAGTGCAATTGCGACGAGTCGTCGAGTTCGCGGGTATGGTCGAATACTGTGACTTCGAATCGCAGAAGACGTTCTTCGATGACGATGGCCGCAGGTTGCGTCCTGACCTAATTGTCAGAATGCCAAACGGACGCATCATCGCCGTAGATGCCAAAGTCTCACTCGACGCATTCACAAAAGCCGCCAATGCCGAGCAGGATGCCGAAGTTCGCCAACATCTCGAGAATCATGCCAGCCAGGTTCGCGCGCACATCGAAAGCCTCTCCTCCAAAGCTTATTGGGAACAGCTCCCAAGTTCGCCGGATTTCGTTGTCGCCTTTATGCCCAGTGAAGCCCTGTTGAGCGCGGCGTTGCAGGCTGACCGCTCGCTACTCGACGATGCTGCTCAAGGCAAAGTTCTTCTGGCGAGTCCGCTGACGCTGATCGCGCTGCTAAAAGCCGTGTACTGCGGCTGGCGCGAAGACAAGCTCGCCAAGAACGCGGAGCAAATCAGCAATCTAGGCCGACAACTCTATGCACGCCTGGTGACGCTGGGAAATCATCTCTCCAAATTGGGAAATCACCTCGACCGCGCTGTATCTACCTATAACGACGTGATCGGCTCGATTGAGCGCAGCGCCTTCCCTGCCGCGCGGAGATTCGAGCAGCTTGGAGCCACCGGCGGGGATGTTATTCCGGAACTCGTCGCAGTCGATCACATGGCGCGACCGTTGCAGGCTGCAGAATGGCGAACGGACACAGGCGAGAATGCCCTCGACCTCAACACACTGGAGCTTTCCGAAGGCAGTGGAATGCCGTCCTAATGAGGCAAAAACCGGCTTGTATCGGAGCACGTTACATACGGAAGATCAGACGGGGCCTAGCCAAGAACGTCTCGTCGGAAGCTACAGTACTGCTGACTGGGCGAGACTTTACTCCCACACTCTGAGGCGATCCGAATGGCTTGCGTAGCGGTCGCGAATCGCTAAAGGTTCAGTAATCACTGGGATAAAGAAAACTTCTAAGCCGAGTCTTAGCACTTGACGTATTGCCGCATCTCAGGTGGAATGTACAACTTATGACGAAGGCTGATCTGATCGAAGAAGTTGCCCGCATAACCGACGTCACCCGCCGTGACAGCGAAGTGATCGTTGAAACCATCTTCGACAGTATCGTCCATTCCCTGCGGGCGGGCGATAAGATCGAGATTCGCGGATTCGGCAGCTTTCGTACCCGGCAGCGCAACTCGCGGATCGGCCGCAATCCGAAGACCGGTGATCGCGTGGATGTGCCGGCTAAGAAGATCCCGTTCTTTAAGCCGAGCAAGGAATTGAAGGATCTGGTAAACGCCACGAATGGAGCGCCCAGCGGAGCCGGATCAGCCGCCGCACCGTCTGCCGGGAGCGGGTCGGTTTAGGGATAGGATCACAAGTTTGTGACGTCGTCCTTGTCCTCGGGACCTTCGTGTTCGCTCCTGGTGTTCAGCTTCGAACTCCAATAACGCCCATCATCCGCCCGGTGTACCCCGCCTCAGCTCGATGTGAGAAGAGCAGATCAGTGCGGCAGGACGTGCACTCTTCCGCGGCCCAGATGTGATCTGGGGGAACACCCGCATCAATGAGCTGACGGCGATTTGCCTCGACTAAATCCAGGTGAATCTGCGGCCCGATGTTGCTGTGTCCGGGGGCTCTCGCCGTGAGAAATAAGAGAGGGTACTTCTCTTTGATTGGGTCACGATCGTAAACCTCGGAGAACAACTCCTTCGAATAGGCAAACTGCGATGTGAATTCGTCGATGACCTCCTCGCCCACGCCGTAGCAGCAGGCGTGAATGCACGGCCCGATCGCGGCATATAAATTCTCAGGCTCGCATCCAAACACGGCTCTCATGCTGCCGACTCCGCGCTCCACGATGCGCTTAGCAGTTCCGCGCCATCCTGCATGAAAAGCCCCTACTGCTCCACGCTGCGCGTCCGCAATCAGAACCGGCACGCAATCAGCTACATGGATCGCAAGGAGCACGTCCGTATGGCTGGTGATTACGCCGTCGCCTTTGGGTGCCAATTTGGGAATTGGATCCTTGGCCTTGAAGATATGAACCAATCCAGAATGAATTTGGCGCAAGCTTACAAGCGGAGGAAGCGAGCGCTCGCGCCCGATAACGGCTTGAATGAAAGCGCCACGATTCCGCTCGACAAACTCGCGCTTGTCCGATGCCGTGAAACCAAGGTTAAGCTGCGCACCGCCATAGGCTTCAGAAAAGCCGCTCACGCGCGTGCTGAAACCATGAACCAGGTTTGAGAGTTGGGCTAAGTTCTCTGCCCGAATTAGCTGAACTTGGCATCGGTTGGCAGCAGTGAATCGTTTCCGGCGAGGTGCTTGGGAAATCACGCTCCATTCTAAATTGCGGGGTGATTCCCCTCTCTTCTCAACATCGCCAGTGCATACCTTGCGACAAACACAATAGCCGGGTACGATTGGCGCTCGACTCTCCGCATGAAACTGAACTCCTCTCTGCTCAAGAGCACCATCGTAGCTGCGCTCGGCGGCCTCCTCTTCGGATTCGACACTGCTGTCATCTCCGGGACAACACGTGGACTTAGCGAGCAATATCACCTCTCGCCGGATTCCCTCGGCGTTACAGTAGCTGCAGCGCTCGTCGGCACGTTGATCGGCGCTGCGCTTGCCGCGTTTCCGGGCGACCGCTACGGACGCCGCGACAGTCTGCGAGTAATGGCGGTGCTGTATTTCATCTCGGCGCTGGGCTGCGCCTTTGCCTGGAATTGGCCATCACTCGTCGTGTTTCGCTTCATTGGCGGACTGGGAATTGGCGGATCATCGGTCCTCGGACCGATGTACATCGCAGAAATCTCGCCTGCTGCATGGCGCGGACGTCTCGTCGGGTTCTTTCAATTCAACATCGTTCTGGGAATTTTGCTGGCTTATCTGTCGAACTATCTGATCGGGTTGGCAAGCTTTGGCGCGATGGAATGGCGATGGGAACTCGGCGTTTCCGCCATTCCTGCATTCCTGTTTTTCTTCATGCTCTTCGGCATTCCGCGCAGTCCGCGGTGGCTGGCTGACGTCGGTCGAGTCGAAGAAGCTAGAACAGTGTTGCAAATTATCGGCGAACAAAATTACGAGCAGCGACTACGTGAAATCGTGGACTCCATTGCGGAGGCAAAAGAGCTGGGAAAAGAAGCTCTTTTTCAGCTTCGATATGCGCTTCCGATTTTTCTCGCGATTTCCATCGCAGCATTCAATCAGCTTTCCGGTATCAATGCGATTCTTTACTACCTGAACGACATCTTTGCCCGTGCCGGCTTTGGCAAAGTCTCCGGTGATCTTCAGGCGGTCGCAATTGGCGCGACGAATCTCGTCTTCACGCTGATCGCGATGTCGGTGATTGACAAAGTCGGCCGCAAGAAATTGCTGTTGATCGGAGCCGTGGGGACTGCTCTGTGCCTGGCGGGAGTCTCGGCAATCTTCGCAGCTCATCAACACGAGAACCTACTGGTGTGGCTGCTCATCGGCTACATCGCATTCTTTGCCGCGTCGCAAGGCGCGGTGATCTGGGTGTACCTTGGTGAGGTCTTTCCCAATCTAGTACGGGCCAAGGGACAGAGCCTGGGCAGCTCCACCCATTGGGTGATGAACGCCCTCATCTCGGGCATCTTCCCCCATATGGCTGCGCGTTCCGGCGCTTATCCGTTCATGTTTTTCTGCTTCATGATGATTGTGCAATTCTTCGTCGTGCTGTTGATCTATCCGGAAACGAAGGGCGTCACCCTCGAAGACATGCAGAAGAGGCTGGAAGGATCAAAGTCGATTGCACGTCCTTGAAGACAAACGACGAGAGATAACGAGGAGCCCTGGCCGTTCGAACTTGTTTTTGCTGGGTCTGCCGTAGAATTGCCATCGCAATTGAGCCCTTGCAGCCCCGAGCGAATGGATCCTGGCATGGGCGCGCGGCTCCAACATTGCATTGCTCCAGGCTTCGCGGCAGCGGACAAACTCCGTCGAGGCCGCGTGTTATATTTTTTCTTCTGCCATGTACGACGATTTCACAGCTATCGATCGCTGGTCAGGCGAACCGATTCATTGCATGTACCAGGCGGTGATTGTGGCGATTGCCACTCGCCACGCCGACGCGATCGACATTAAGTTCCTCGCCGGCGGACGTTCGGTCTGGATTTCCCTACCGCATCTCGCTTGGGTAAAGTACAAAGAACAAACCGGCAAGGCTATAACCGATCCACTCGCTATCCAGATCGCCGGACACTACTTGAAAAACGCGATCGAAACCGGCTACGACAATGGCCGTGAAATGTACACTCTGTCTCTGGACGAAACCCTCGACCATCTGAATGCGGTCTTATCAGAGTTCAAGAACACTCGCCTTATTCCCATGATGCCGCGAGTGGAAGCCTGAGAGCTCCTAGCCGCTAGCTGCTAGCTCTAGCTTTGCCTTCCCACGGATACACCGTCTTGCTGCTTCGGGGTAAGAACGGCCGAAAGTGTTTCCTGCGCCAAACACAGCTAGCGGCTAGGAGCTAGCAGCTAGTAGCTTAGAAGATATGAAGCTCGTCTTCTGCGGCACGCCGCAATTTGCGGTTCCCACTCTGGAAGCACTCATTCAAGCGCACGAGATCGCTTTGGTGGTCACTCAGCCCGACCGGCCGCAAGGACGCGGACTCGAGCTTGCGGCTGCTCCAGTTAAGCAAACAGCGCAGAAGCATGGGTTCCGAATCGAGCAGCCCGACAAGATCAAGAACAACGCCGAATTTCGTGCGTTGCTGGAGAGCATTGCAGCCGATGCCGTCATTGTCGTGGGCTACGGACGAATTATTCCCCCCTGGATGCTGGCGCTGCCCAAATACGGAAATATCAATCTGCATGGATCGCTATTGCCAAAATATCGCGGCGCAGCGCCGATTCAGTGGGCGATCGCAAATGGAGAACGCGTAAGCGGCGTCACAACCATGCTGCTGAACGCTGGCCTGGATACCGGCGACATCCTTCTGCAGCGAGAACTTGGAATCGAGCCGGATGAAACTGCGATTACCTATGGACGGCGCCTCGCTGAAATCGGCGCCGATCTGATGATCGAGACCCTGCGCTCGGTCGAGAAAGGCGCGATCACCCCACGTCCGCAGGATCACAACCGGGCGTCACTGGCTCCCATTTTGAGAAAAGAAGATGGAAGCGCGGATTTCTCGCTTCCCGCTGAGGTGATCTACAACCGGCTGCGGGGCTTTCAACCATGGCCGGGATGCTTCACCAGCTTCCGAGGCAAGAAGCTCTCGATCGCTGTAGCGAAACCACATCAGGAATCGCAAAAGCTTTCTTCCGGCGAAATATTCGTCGAAGGCGATCGAGTGCGAATCGGTTGCCGCGAAGGCACGCTTGAGCTGCTCGAGGTGCAGCCGGAAGGAAAGCGCAAAATGTCCATCGGCGACTTCGTTCGCGGTTATCGACCGCATGAGGGAGAAAGGCTTGGTGCTTGATGCGGAAGTTTCGCGCTATTTGGCGATCTGCAACCGAATCTGAGTGTCTGCGTTTACCCGTGACCCGGGGGCCGGACTCTGGCGGACGATCCTTCCTGAATTGGGAACTCTCGCGGGAGGCGTCGGAATGTTGACCGTCGGAACTTGATCTGCTGCAATCGGCATCGCAGGAACAATCGAGACCTGCGCCGGTGGCAATCCCACTCTCGCGATGGTCTGTTTCACGGAGGATAGATCCCGCCCGATGAAGTCGGGCATCACGTAGTCGGGTTTTGCTGATGGCTCCGCAATAAGGACATTCACCTTCGGCTCTGCGACTTCGGTGGCATCTGGAGGAGGCGATTGCGCGACAATCTCGCCGGGTGCGGCGGAGGAGGAAGGAATCGGCGAGATCGTTCCTAATTCAAGACTTCGCTGATGCAGGTTCAACGTCGCTGCCAGCTCAGTTTGGCCTTTGAGGTCTGGAATGGTCACGCGCTGCGGTCCGAGGCTCTCGGACACGCGAATGCGCCATCCTCGCCGCACCCGACTTCCCGGTGCAGGAAATTGAGAAATCACTTCGCCTTCGCCTGCGCTGGAGCTATAAAACCTATCCTCGATTGACACGACAAGCCCGCTGCCGTTGGCAACCGCCTCCGCCCGCACCATGGCCATGCCGCGCAGATCGGGGACACGCACTTCCCGCCCGTGGATCGCCAGCCGCATTGCCGCCAGCGCTGAGAACAGCGCAATGAGCAAGAGCAGCAGGGATTGCGTGAGTAGCTTTAGGAAACGCAGCATCTCAGCTCGTGGATATATCGGTAACGAATAACAAGCAGCCCTTCATCTGGCGAGAGTAGGAACGATCTTAATTATCGCCGTCTGAGCTTTCATTACAACCGGTGTGCGCGATTGCTTGCCTGGAAAGCGCTCTTGGGGACGTTCCGCAATCGGCGTTCGCATGAACTCTTCCCAAATTGGAAGAGCCGCGAGCGAACCGGTTTCGCCGTCGCCTAGCGACTTCTTCTCATCGAAGCCTACCCATACTCCGCAGGTAATGGAGGGCGAAAAGCCAATGAACCATGCGTCGGCGTAGTCATTCGTGGTGCCGGTTTTGCCGCCGAGTGGATGTTTCAGTGTCGTGCCCGCAGCGGCTGCTGTTCCGTGCTGCATCACGGTTTGCAGCATGCTGGTCATGGTGCGAGCAGTATCTACGCTGATCACGTCCTTTACTTCCGGATAGTTTTCCTCAAGGGTGTGACCCTCATAATCGATGACTCTCCGAATGAGTCGCGGCATTGCGCGCACGCCGTCATTGGGAAATGTGGTGTAAGCGGATACCTGTTCTTCGAGCGTGACCTCCGCGGCGCCCAGGGCGACAGGCAGATACGGCTCTATTCTGGAACTGATGCCGAAACGCCGAACGTAAGCGATCACCTCCGGCATCCCAACTTGCGCGGCGAGTTTCACCGCAGGAATATTGCGCGATTCTGCCAGCGCATGACGCAGCGTGATTTCGCCTTCGAATCGGTTGTCGTAGTTGTGAGGCGACCACGGTCCCGATGCGGCGGAAAAGCTGGCCGGCGCGTCAAGAATCGTGTCATCGGGCTTGGCGCCGCGATCGATCGCTGCGGTGTAGACGTACGGCTTAAACGAGGACCCAACCTGGCGTAAAGCCTGGGTTGCGCGATCAAACTTCGACTCATCGAAATCGCGACCTCCGACCAGCGCTTTCACGTCGCCAGTCGAATTGTCG
>DATEMI010000167.1:0-6283 GCA_035275665.1 Terriglobales bacterium
CAGCAGATGACTCGGATTGCCAGGCTGATCCGGCAGCAGCACCACTCCACCCGACCCAAGGTCGTGGTCCAAATCGGCGAGTGCTTGCTGATCGAAGGGCGTGAAGTAATCGACTACAGTAAATCCGCTGCCTGCGGGCCGCAGTTTTAGAGCACTGTCGCCGTAATCGCGTCCGCCGCCTGGCACGTCGAAGTCGCCATTCGCGACCGCGACATAGATGTTGCCGGCGGCATCGGCTGCCGGCCCACCGCCAGCCTGCCAGACGCTCCCTCCCGATCCGTCAACGTCAGGAGCGTACGCGATTACCTGCTTTAAACTGTGAGCGTCATACCCGAGAAGCCAGCCGTTAAACGGATCGAAGTCGCCGTGCGACGCGAAAGCGACATATACGGTTCCTCCTGCCAGCAGCAATCCGGACCGTTGTAGATTGATGAGCGGATCAAAAACGACGTTCCCATTTCCGTCATTTCTGACGCCGGCGCCCGCGACAGACGCCTGAATCGTGACGGGGCCGCCAAACTTCTCCGCGCCACTTGCGATGTCTAGCGCATGCAGTCGCTGGAAGAAGTTGCCGTTCTCCTTCGTCTTGGCCACCACATACAGGGTGCCGGTGGATGGGTCAATAACCGGAGTGCCGGTAATTCCGATTTCGGGAGCGATGTCTTCATAAGGCTGGGGGAAGTCGTCATCGGAGACGGTGGTGATTCCTGCGCTGGGATTTATGAAGCTGCGCTGCCACAAAGCACTCGACGTGGCTCCGTCTGCATCGAAGGCGTAGACGCTGTCATGCTCGGTGGCAGCGTAGACCACATTGTGGGTTCCCTTTCCAGGAATCGATACTCCTGGCACGTAGAGCGGCTGAGCGTACATCTGTCCGTCCACGGGCAATGAAAACAATTTTCCAAATTGGGTCGAATTAACGTTCGCCGGAGTGAGTACGGTTTCGCTAAGATTGGCGCCCGTTCGCGCGACATCGTAATGGTGAGTGAGAATGCTGACCAACGTGCCCGGTCCGGGAGTTGGCCCACCTCCCGGAGCCGGACTTCCCGGATTTCCGTTGTTGTTATTTGCGGAAGGAGATCCCCCCGAAGAGGCTCCGCCACAGCCGGCAAAAAAGAGCGCCACACAGGTAAGAAGGCTGGTTGCCAGTAAGAAAGCCCGGAGCAAAGTATTGCTGTGCATCGGATATACTCCAATAACTTTCTCTGTTGGAATAACCCGCTCTGCCGCGAGTTGCACCCCAGAGCACCTGCCGGACACCAGAAGAATGAGAGTATCTGGCGAGTGCGGGAGGCGTGAGGCTCAATTATTTGCGTCATTCTCGGCAATGCGCAGCTGGTACAACTCAGCCAAGAGCCCGTAGGAGAGCTGGTGCGCAAAGCTCTATAACGGAATCCACCACTACCATTTTCACCGCGAGGGACGGCACCGGGTGGATTCCGTGTTGAAGCGCGCTGCCCTTTACTTAGGCGGAGGAGTGTTGTTCTGCTGCGATTGCGGCTGCTGCTGCTCTCGTTCACGAATGCGATCATTTTGCGCCTGCACCATGGTGTCGAACTTACTCTTTTGCTCGTCACTGGTCAGCGTTGCGCGGACCTTATCGATCGTCGACTGCCGGAGCTGGTGAATTTTCTGCAGCTTCGCATCGCGCGTCAGTGAACTATCGTTCACTACGTTCACCGCTTGCTGGTGCTGGTCGTCCAAAATGGTTTTCACCTTGGATTGCTGGTCGCTGTTGAGATTCAGCGCGGCTGTGAGCGCGTTCACCTGATCTTCAGTGGCAGAGTTCCCGGACCGCATCGTGGGTGGCTGCGAAGGCTCGGTCTGCGGAGCCTGCGCCTCAGGATTCTGCACCGTTCCAGGCTGCGATTGCGGTGGTACATAAGGCGGGGTAGCTCCCGGATGTTGCGGGTTTTGACTTGTTGCACTTGGCGCTTGCGGCATTTGCGCCGGTTGCTGGGCGGAATCCTGATGCGCAAACGCCCCCAGTGCCGTGAGCAAGCAGAAACCAATTGCGAGGATGAAACTCTTCATGACTTGTACTCTCCCTTTGGATGGTCCGGCCAGTCTGTCCTGTGATGCCGGTTAGGGTCGGCGGGAGGGTACAAAATCGTGAGCTGATGAATAAGACGGGATAAAGGAGACAAGACATCTTGTACGAACTAGACGTTTCGTCCACGGAGTCTCCTAGATCTGAGTGTTGATGGCCAGCGGCCAGGCAGGGTTATCGTCAAGTTGCTGTGGCTCGAGAGTCCCACCTGATACGGGAACTAGCTGCGAGATATACTCGCAAGCCATTGCCTCTCCCTCTAGTCATGCGCAGCCTTGCCCTCCTTATCATCGCTTCGTCCGTCGCGCACGCACAGTGGCAAATTCAAGAGTCGCACAGCCATGCCGGCCTTCGCGGAATTCACTATGTGGGCCACCGAGTGGCCTGGGCTAGCGGAACCGGTGGCACGGTTCTGCGCACTATTAATAATGGTGAGACTTGGCAGTCGTGCGCCGCGCCGAGTGGCGGAGAAGCGCTGGACTTTCGCGCAGTTCAGGCCTTTGACGCGAGTACAGCGCTCGTGATGTCGGCCGGCACTGGAGATCTTTCGCGGCTTTACAAAACGACGGACGGGTGCAAGTCATGGAAATTGATATGGACGAATCCTGATGCGCCGAATGATGGCTTTTACGATGCTCTGCTCTTTATTACGCCGAAGATCGGACTAGTCTTGGGCGATCCTGCGCAGGGGAACGTGCGCAACCCCGTTGAAGGCAGCTACTTTATTTTCCGTATCCGGGTGACGCATGACGGCGGCAAAACGTGGATTCCGATTGTGAGTTTCGGAAAGCCAGGCGAAAATCTCGTGCCGCTACCGAATGACGGCATCTTCGCTGCCAGCAACAGCTCGGCTGTAGTGCGCGACGGAACACTCTGGATCGGAACTGGCGGGAGTGGGCGCGTGCTCAAACGCGATCTCTACCGAACGCCGCAGCAGGTGGATTATGCCTTCGAGGCGAGCCGTTGCGCGGGAGTGTTGGATCCTTTTTCGCACAGTTGTGGCATTCCCTGGAGCGACTGGCACAATGTTTCGACACCTCTGGCGGGCGAGAGTGCCACTTCAGGAATTTTTTCGCTTGCGTTTCGTACCGTGCGGATCGGTGTGGCGATTGGTGGGGACTATAAGAAACCCGATGAAAGAGCGCATACCGCAGCACACACGATTGATGGCGGTCTTCATTGGCTCCCAGCGGAGGAAGCACCTCATGGCTTTCGCTCAGCTGTGGCCTACGAGGAAGCGACGAAGACCTGGATTGCCGTCGGTCCCGATGGAACTGACGTTTCCCGCGACGACGGCCGTACCTGGGTCTCGCTGAAGCCCAAAACAGGAGAGCCGCCGGATGCGGACCAGAATTGGAACGCGCTCTCGCTGCCATTCGTTGTAGGGCCAGACGGGCGCATCGGCAAAAGATCAGCGCAGTCCGCTATTTCCCAAAGAGGGCGTAAGTGATTGGATGCGACATCGCCATCAACTCAGATCGAAACGAGCGGGAGCTTGAACAGTCAATCCTCTAACGAAGTATCTTGGCTTTCGATCGCTGAAATCTCTCATCTTCTGCGCAGCAAGACTGTTTCACCTCTCGAGTTGACGCGGGCCTGCCTCGAGCGTATTGACCGTTTAAATCCCAGGTTGAATGCATTTATCACTGTAACGGCCGAGTCCGCGCTGGCTCAGGCATCTCAGGCAGAAGCGGAAATTCAGAAGCGACGATGGCGCGGGCCTTTGCATGGCCTTCCAATTGCCCTCAAAGATCTCTTTGATACCGCGGGTGTGCGGACTACTTCTGCGAGCGCCGTGTTCAAAGATCGTGTTCCAGATAAGGACGGCGAAGTTGTTCGGCGCTTGAAAGCTGCCGGCGCCGTCCTACTGGGCAAGCTGAACATGCACGAGTTCGCTTATGGCGGCAGTGGAATCGTGAGCTTCTTTGGCCCAACAAGGAATCCGTGGTCGTACGAGCACATCACCGGCGGTTCATCTTCAGGATCAGCGGCCGCAGTCGCCGCGGGAATGTGCTACGGAGCGTTGGGCACCGATACCGGAGGATCGATCCGACTGCCATCTGCATATTGCGGGATTGTGGGATTGAAGCCTACCTATGGACGAGTAAGCGCGCATGGGGTGATCCCGCTGTCGTGGTCGTGCGATCACGTGGGTCCCATGACACGCAGCGTTGCTGATGCGGCAATCATGCTGCAGACTATCGCAGGGTATGACTCGAAGAATTCCACAAGCGCCGATGTGCCGGTACCCGACTACAGCGCAGCTCTGCGCGAGACGACCCCGCTGCGCGTCGGCACACCGCGCGCCGCTTTTTACGAGCAGCTCGATTCCCAGATCAACAGCGCGATGGCTGCCGCTGTTTCCTGCATCGAGAAGATGGCAGCGACTGTACACGAAGTGGAGTTACCTGCCGCAAATGACACCAAGGTCTTGCGGGCCGAAGCCTATGCTTACCATTTTGAAAATGTTCAGAAGAATCCCGAACTCTATCAGCCGGATACCTTGAGGAGAATTCGCTCCGGCGAAGAGATCTCCGCGGTGGACTACATTCGAACCAGACGCGAGATGGAGGAGCATCGGCGTAACATCCAAAGGCTGTTTGAGTCGATTGACATCCTCGTTACTCCTGCCACTCCGGTACTGCCTCCCACAATAGCTGAGCTTCTCGACAGTCCGGAGAGCCTGCGCAGCAAAGAAATCGTGATGCTGCGAAACACGCGGCCCTTTAATGCGTTTGGGCTGCCGACGATCTCCATCCCGTGCGGCTTTACCAAAACGGGACTGCCGATCGGCATGCAGATCACCGGCGCCCCCTGGGCAGAGGGCACTGTGCTGCGCGTGGCTCACGCTTATGAGCAGCACTCAGATTGGCACGACCAACATCCGGAGTTGAAGGGAAGCTAGCCACCCAGACTGTGATCGACCTACGGTAAGAGCAAGTGGCAAGCGTCACGCCGGGGACTTCACTTTGCTGTGGTTGCCGATTTTTGGCGTGGATCTTAACGATTTCTGCTAAGATTTCCACAGCTCTCGCCGATTCCCGCGTTTTCCTCTACATGACAGATTCTGTGTGCGCCTGCAGCAACGTAGGTGCAATATCGTGGGTTCCTGCCCCAATATCCACAACATATTGTGTGCCGTTGTTGACGCAAGCTACCTCCGATCGTAAATTGAGCAGGTCGCTTTCTTCTCCGGCCGGTAGCACCATAGGCCAAAGCGGCAGGTGTAACCATTTGAGTCAACACGGCGCAATGGCGCTCAAATTGACACCTCGGCCTGAATCTCGAATTTCGCGATTCATCGTCCTCCCGTCTTTCCTGGAAGGAGCGTGCAGTGCTTAAGCTCAAAAAGCTTCAGATTCTCGGCTTCAAGTCTTTCTGTGATCGGACCGAACTTAAGTTTCACGGAGAAGGTATCGCAGCGATTGTAGGACCGAACGGCTGCGGAAAATCGAATGTCTCGGACGCGATCTCGTGGGTTCTGGGCGAGCAGTCGGCGCGCAGCCTGCGGGGAGCGCGCATGGAAGACGTGATCTTCGCCGGCACGCGCGATCGTAAGCCTACCGGCATGGCCGAGGTTTCCCTTACGCTCATTGATCCGGCAATTTATGAAGGCGATCACAGCGGGGCTCCCGAGATCGATATTCAGGATGAGCTCACGGGTGAGGACTGGGATGAGGCCACCTTGCGCGCCTCTGCCGCCGAAGAAACCGCCCGTGTCGAAGAGGAAACACGTCCCGGGCAGCTGATCGATGGCGAAGGCAACATTGTTGCGGCGTCAACGCAGAGCAATGAGGCAGAAGAGAACCCGAGTATCGAGGGAGAGGATCCGTCTGGATCTGAAGCTGCTCCCGAATCTGGAACTGCTGAAGTTCAAACGGCAGATCCGGAAGTCGTGCTCAAAATCCGCCGGCGCAAATTTAACTCGCAATTCCGAGCCGGTGAGATCGTCGTCACGCGTCGCCTGTTTCGGTCAGGCGAATCGGAATATCTGCTGAACGGCAGGCTTTGCCGTCTGCGCGATATACAGGACATCTTCATGGGGACGGGTCTCGGCCCGGAATCGTACGCGATCATCGAGCAGGGTCGCATCGGCCAAATTTTATCGAGTAAGCCGCACGATCGGCGCGCCATCATCGAAGAAGCCGCTGGCATTACGAAGTTCAAGACAAAAAAGCGTCTGGCGGAACTTCGTCTGGAACATGCCCGCCAAAACCTCGCGCGCATCAACGA
>DATEMI010000168.1:0-13919 GCA_035275665.1 Terriglobales bacterium
TCGACTGAGTGCTGTACCCCTTCGGGAAGGCGCAAGAGGCGAAGTAAATTCGCGATCGAGGCGCGCTCGCGTCCCGTGCGTTGCGACATCTGCTCCTGAGTAAGGCTAAACTCTCGTGCCAGGCGCTCAAAGGCTCGCGCCTCTTCCATTGGGTTCAGGCCTTCGCGCTGCAGGTTTTCGACGATGGTCATCTCCATCGCCTGTTCGTTCGACACCTGCTTGATGACTGCAGGTATGAACTCACGCCCGAGCTTCTGCGAGGCACGCCAGCGCCGCTCGCCGGCGATGAGCTGAAAGCGTCCGTTCACCGGACGCACGACGATCGGCTGCACGATCCCGTTGGATTGGATCGAAGCTGCCAGCTCGTTCAGCGCCTGGTCATCGAAGTTGGTACGCGTCTGGTAAGGGTTCGGGTCGATCTCGCTGATCGGCAAATCTCTCACTGCATTCGGTGGAAGCGCAGCCGAGGTTGTTGTTTCAGCAGGACGCGCCGACGGAAGCAGAGATTCAAGTCCGCGTCCGAGAGCTTTGCGTGGTCCGGATTGAGTGGTTGTAATTGTCATTCCGTTTCTTAAATTATTGGAGCTGAGTGCTATTTACGATCCACATTTTCTCCAGGACTACAAAGATTCTGTCATCTTGAATCGTTTCTGTTGCGCGAAGGATCTCCCGCGATCTCTCGGACTGGAATTGCCGCTAGCGTGGCTCCTGCAGAAGTCAGCTTAATCTGTTGGGCCGAAAAGCCTCGCGACTGCATATTAGTCGTAAGCACCACCGGAGATCCTTCGCGCAAAAAGCGCGCTTCAGGATGACAGGTCTTATACGGTTCTAAAGTGTCCCTGACAGCAGCAAAATCGACATCTGTAGGCGCGCCAGCGCTTCCGTTGTTCCACGTGGAACATTCTCATTTGCTCACGCGGGTTGCTGGCCGAATGCGACAACCGAAAGCGCGGTTTCACGCTGTTAACTCCGCCGCTGCCGGCGCACTCGCGGTCATAAGCTTCCCCATCAGTTCTTTCGCCAGCTTGATGTAACTTTCAGCGCCCTTTGACCGCACGTCATATAGCAACGCCGGCTTACCATAGCTTGGAGCCTCGGCGAGGCGAACATTGCGCGGGATCGTCGTCGCACAGAGTTTCTTGCCGAAGAACTCGCGTAGATTGCCGGCGACCTGTTGAGCCAGATTGGTGCGCTCGTCCCACATTGTCAGAACCACGCCTTCCAGCTCCAAGCCGGGGTTGAAGTTCTGGCGAATACGTTCCATGGTGTCGAGGAGCTCACTGATGCCCTCAAGCGCGAAATATTCCGCCTGCATGGGGATCAGGACGGAATCCGCGGCGACCAGAGCATTTAACGTAAGCAGATCGAGCGCAGGCGGGCAATCGAGGACAATGAAGTCGAAATCGCCTCGAACTTGCTCAAGAGCATTTCGAAGCCGGAACTCTCGGTTATCGGCACTTACCAGCTCGATATTGGCTCCGATGAGGTGCTTGTGTGCCGGCAGCACGCTCAGTCCTTCGAGCTCCGTGGTGACGACGGCCTCGCGTGCTCCGGAGTCGCCCATTAGCACGTGATAGATGCTGACTCGATTCGGGTCGCGCTGCAGTCCGAGTCCGCTGGTCGAGTTCGATTGCGGATCGCAATCCACGAGAAGAACTCGAACTTCAGCCGCAGCCAAGGACGCTGCCAAATTGATGGCGGTCGTCGTCTTGCCTACTCCACCCTTCTGATTTGCAACCGCGATAATTCTCGCCACGTTGGTCCTCAGCTTTGCAAAGTAATTGTTTGTCTTTTCCTGCAGCAATGCCTGATTTTGGTGCAGCGAAGTGGATAAGTAGTCTGTTCCACGTGGAACAATCGCGCTAAGCTGTCGTTTTTCAGTGACCAATGCCGGAAGTGATCGCGTGGAAATCGATGTGGAGAAATGGGTTATTCGACACTTCGGGGGTAGACGAATGCAATGTTCCACGTGGAACATTAATTCGGAAACTGATGAGTAGCTCAGCCTGCGAACTATGTTTACCACCTTGATTCCACCCCTGCGGTGATGGCAAACCCCGCCGCCAGTAGGTCCCTAGCAATGTGAACGGCAGCCGAATGGGCGCCAAAAAGCCTGCCGCGAGTTGCGCGGCCGGTGCGGTTCAACAGAACCAGCGGCGGTTGCCGGTGGGTCGGAGACGGCCGAAGGCCAGCTCCCAGTCAGGCAATGCCGTACGCAATTACGAGCAACGCAGCCGCAACACAAGCGGCTGCCCCACCGCCTACCGGCGCCGGTTCTGTCGCTTGTCTTTGCAAGCCTCCTCCTTTTCTCGTCTGCAGGTGTTGCGGGTCAAGAATCTAACTTTACCTCCTCTAATTCCCACATTGGGAATTTAAGGCGTTGCCGTCAATTTACTCCCCACCAGCAACACGCGCTCGCGAGATTCGGGAATGAGGACGGGTTCTCTCCACGCTAGCGCCGGCAACCTTGAGCGGGCGATCTGCACTTGCGCGGCTCCGATCAGGAGTGCGAGTTCGCCATGAGCTTCGAGCAGCGACGCGGCAATGGGCAAAGCAGACTCGAACTTCTCCACCGCGCGCATTGTCACAATTTGTGACTTCCCGTCCGACTCTTCGGCGCGTCCCGCATGAACACTGGCGTTGCTGATGCGCGCGCTGCGGATGACTTCGCGCAGGAATGCGACTTTCTTCTGTTGCGACTCCATCACAACCACGCGGATCTTCGGGTGCAAAACCGCGATTGGTAAACCGGGGAATCCGGCTCCCGAGCCCAGGTCCGCGAGTTGTGCGCCGGGCTTGAGGTCAAGGAGAGCACCCGCAAACAACGATTCGCCGAAGTGTCGGCGCACAATTTCTTGCGGATCGCGAATGGCGGTCAGACTTATTTTCGCGTTCCATTTCAACAGTAGGTCGAAGTGTGTCTGGAGCTTGCGCAGCTGATCCGGTGAAAGAGAGTCTTTTAGAAAAAGCGTGAGAAGCGACTCCAGATCAGTCATCGAAGAAGATAATACAAGGACTAAGCTGCGCCCGTGCGCAGTTTCATGGCGCTGACGAGAATGCCGATCTTATATATATCGATTAAACACCCGGCCGGGGCGGCCGCAGGTTCTTTTACACTAGTGAACCTACAGGCTCAATTCGATACGAGCGCGTTCGGCGATCGCTGCCATCTCGGCGAGGGGAGCCACGTGGATTGAGCTTTGCCTCAGGCTTGCGATGGCGAACTGTACGACATCATCTTCACGGTCGAGCGGCTCGTCGACTACTGCCGTTAGTTCAGTCTTTGCTTTTTCTACTCGAGCGATGCCTTCCGCCAAAGCGGGATAGCTGAAAGCTAAAACTTTGGCGCTGTCGGGATCGCTGCGTAGGGAGACTCCGTGGAACAGTCGAATGACGCCGTTAGGCTTGTAGCCGCAGTCAATCCGCAGCGAGTCACCGGGATGCGTGTACTTTGAAGCACGAATATTCTTCGTGAGTGACCCCCAAACACCTGCTTCCTCGAATGCCTCGCGCATGCGCATCACGACGCGCTGGCGCGCGCCGAGTCTCGATTCCCGATTTGGTGCCGAACGCTCCAGGTAAGTGCGAGCCAATCGGTGCAGGTCCTGTTCGGGCGAGTCAGACACGAGCGCATGAGAGCTCGACAATTGCAGGCCTGTGGAGAGCGTCTCCTGAAGCCGATACATGGTCTGCTTGCGCGATTCCGGATTACGCATCTGCTCGTGCAGATCGCCTTCGAGTGCTTCCAGAATGTCGATGTCGGCCTGCGGATCGAGGCCGCGCACGCGGCTCCAGTCGCGCGTGAAGCGTACTCCGGCGTAGTCGTCTTCTCGTCCGAGGAGGAGCACGCCGATGTTGATGAACTCGTCCTTGAACGGGTCAGGAACATAGCGCATCAACACGAAGTCACAAGGCTGGGACATAGACGAAACCATCCTATACCGCTGTTAGGGCTCTCGTCTGAACCGGGAGAGCATTGTAGGATGCGGCACCCACGTCTGACTACTGCCGAATAGCTACGGTAGAATTGTCGCGACTGCAGTCGTCCCACTCTTTGCAGACGAGTTCAGGCATTGGACTGGCACAGCCGTCGCATTTCAGAGATTCTTGAGCGCGCTCTCCTCGAAGACCGCGCCACCCGCGACGCCACGACTCAGGCCTGCATCGATCCCCGTATGCGCGCAACCGCGACGATTCACGCCAAACAGGCGTGCATTCTGTCCGGGCTCGGCGCGGTAAATCGCATTCTCGAGATCTACAGCGATCTTGATAAATCCGTGATCGGGCATCACGAAGTCATCAGCCATCCTGAGGTGTTCGACGGTGTTCGTCTCCACGACCGGCAGGCGGTTGCGGTGATACGTCACAACGCACGCGTGATTCTTTCCTGCGAGCGCGTGATCCTGAACCTGCTGCAGCGCATGAGCGGTATTGCGACTATCACAAGGCGCTATGTGGACGTCATCGGCGGAACAAAGGCTCGCATTCTCGATACCCGCAAGACCGTTCCGGGAATGCGTCTGCTGGATAAATATGCCGTACGCTGCGGAGGTGGACACAATCACCGTCTCGATCTTTCCGATGGTGTGCTGATCAAGAACAATCACATCTCGCTCGGCGGTGGCATCGGGCAGGTTCTAAAGAAAGCGCATGAAGCGCGCGCGGGAACTCAGCCCATCGAAATTGAAGTCCGAACGATCGAAGAACTAGAAGAGGCTCTAGCCAACGGCGCTGAAGCGATCTTGCTCGATAACATGGAGCCCGCTACAGTGCGCAAAGCAGTCGAACGCGTCGCGAATCATACGCGCCGCATTCCGCTGGAAGCTTCGGGGGGAATGAATCTGCAGAACGTCCGCAACTATGCAGAGACGGGGGTCGATTACATCTCCGTCGGTGCACTCACGCACTCACCGCAAGCTGTGGACATGAGTATGAAAATCACGCCTGCATTGTTTTAGCGGAACCGCCAGCCGGATGAAGGTGATGCCTTCGAGACAAAGGATCGAGCCGCCTAGGATCGGCACTTCGCGTCAGGCGCTCACTTCCCGGACGCCGCCCGAAAGTACCTTTCGGATGCCCGATTGAGTGCGGACTCTCAAAAATCCGTTTGCATCGAGGCCGTCAGTTACCCCATCGTATCCTTCGGCTTCATCGACATGCACCTGCTTGCCGCGCGCGTAGCTTGAGACAGACTCAACTCGAGCAATCAGGGTCCGTGTGCCCTCGGGAACTATGGCTTTCCGATAATTGGCTTCTAGCGACTGAAGCATTGCGACAAGCAACTCCGCGCGTGACCATGTCTTCCCCGTTTCAATCTGAATGGATGTGGCAATGTCCGCGATCTCCGCCGGAAACGAGTCCTGATTGAGGTTCACGCCGATCCCAATCACGGCAAAGCGAAGATGCTCTGCATCAGAGGAGATTTCTGTGAGAATACCGCACACTTTCTTACGCGCGATCAGTAAGTCATTGGGCCAGCGGAGATCGCATGCGATTCCGCAGTTGTTAAGGATGGCATCATGAACAGCAAGGCCAGCCATGAGTGACAGCCAGAGAGCCTGCGCAGCTTGAATTCGTGGTCGCAGAAGAATAGAAGCAAGAATTGAAGAGCCGGATTCTGATTGCCACAAGTGCCCGCCGCGGCCTCGCCCGGCGGTCTGCCGGTCGGTGAAGAAGACGTGTCCTTCTTCGACACCGGCTGCGCCGGCATGCATGGCCAGTGTATTCGTAGATCCCGTTTCGGGAATGTAGTGGACCTTGTGTGAGAAAGGCGATCCTGCGAGCGCGGATTCGAGCTCATCCACGTCGTAGTCGCGCGCAGGTATGCTCACGATTACAGATTATCAACTCACGCCCGCAGCGCCGATTTCTCGCGCATCTGCAGCGCGGCTGCGAATTCGTCCATCATGATCGTTTGGTCCCGATCCGGGCCTGTCGAAATCATGCCGATGCGCGCGCCGGTCTTCTCTTCCAGATACTTCATGTAACTCTGCGCCTCCTGCGGAAGCTTCGCGAATTCGCGAATGCCGACGGTTGTTTTCTTCCAGCCTGGTATTTTCTCGTAAATGCACTCAACTTTCTCGAAGGTACCAGCGGATGCGGGGATGCGCTTGTCGTGCTTCTTGCCGCCAAACTTGTAGCTGATGCAGACGGGGATTTCATCCAGCGTATCGAGCACGTCCAGTTTGGTGACTACCATCCAGTCGATGCCATTGATCGCCGTTGCGTAGCGAAGCAGAGGCAGATCAACCCAGCCGCAGCGCCGTGGACGACCGGTGACCGCGCCGTATTCATTTCCACGAGCGCGCAAAGTCTCGCCGATCGCGTCCTTGATCTCAGTTGGGAATGGACCTTCTCCTACACGCGTGCAGTAGGCCTTGGTGACGCCAATAACAGAGCGAATCGCATTCGGTGCGACTCCCGTTCCGGTAACAGCACCGCCCGAAGTAGCGCTCGATGAAGTCACGAAAGGATACGTCCCGTGGTCGATGTCGAGCATCGTGCCCTGCGCGCCTTCGAACATCACCGATTCGCCTGCAGCAATCGCGTCGTTTAAAAGCAGGGCGGTGTCGGTCACAAACGGAGCAACGCGCTCGGCTGCCCGTGAGTACTCGTCGTAAATCTTGTCTGGATCGAGCGGGTCGGTATTAAACAGCGCGTGTGCGATGGTGTTTTTCTCGCGGCAGGCGTTCTCGATATGTGTGCGCAGTAGTGACGAATCCAGCAGATCGATCACACGCAGGCCACCGCGTTTCATCTTGTCTTCGTATGCGGGACCTATGCCGCGGGATGTAGTCCCAATCTTCACCCGGCCGGGAGCGTTCTCCGCCGCCAGCTCGATCATGCGGTGATAGGGCAGGATCACTTGCGCCCGATTCGAAACAAACAACCGGCTGGCAACTTCGAGCCCATTCTGCTTCAGACCATCGACTTCCTTCAGAAAAGCAATGGGATCGAGCACGACGCCGTTGCCGATGACGCTCCGGCAGCCTTCACGCAGTACGCCGCAGGGAATAAGCTGCAGCACGAATTTCTTGCCGCCGATGATGACGGTGTGTCCGGCGTTGTGTCCGCCGGCGTAGCGGGCGACGACGTTGAAGTTCTCGGAGAGAACATCAACGATCTTGCCCTTGCCCTCGTCTCCCCACTGGGCGCCGACCACAACGGCTGTATTGCCTTTTTTCAACGAGATACTCCAGCGATGCGTTTGCGAACACACACCTGCTCCGCGCGGGGAGCAAAATCAATTTGAAGTGAGACGCGCGATCGTAAGCGCGAAGGTGTGTGACTGGTAATTATACGTCAGTTAGACAACGGTACGCAGAGGATTAGCCCCGTTTTGAGCTCTCGAAAAACGCTTCTGCCCTGCTCCGAGCTTCTTCTAATTCGTGCTGCATTCGGGCTAAGGACAGGTCGTGATCGACATCCGGCGATAGCGAAATCGGGCTGCGCACATAGCAGTGAACCCGCGAGAACGGTTTGGGAATCATAAACGCATCCCAACTATTCAGAACCCAGGCACGCTCTGCGGCGACGTAAAAACAAAATATTGGTGCACCGGTGACTCGTCCCAGGTGGATCGGACCGGGCTTGGCCACGTATCGCGGGCCACGTGGCCCGTCGATCGTGAAGGCAACAAACTCGCCCTGTTGCAGTTCGCGCTGTAGCTCCCGTAGCGACTGCACAGCTCCGCGCGAACTCGATCCTCTCACAGCACGGAAGCCGAGATGCTCGATGATGCGCGCGATGTACTCACCGTCATAGCTGCGGCTGGTGAGGACGCGGATGCCATGTCCACGAAACAGATAACCACATGCGAATACACAGCGGTGCCAGAAGCAGTAGATTGCTGGACGCGTCCGCGGCTCGTTCTCCGTGCCCGGCTCGTAGGTGAACGAGGGGCGCAGCGTCGGCCCGATGACTCGGATGGCCAAATATCCAGCCCACGAGATCAGCCACAGTGCAATCGTTTGCTTAAAGGAAAACTTGCGTCGGTTGCCGCCCGTCTCGGCGACCGCTTCCGATTCGCTTTGACCAGTGGCTGCAAGGTTAGGCTGCACAGCAGTATTCTAGGAGGAGCACACCTCACTCGTTTTGAGAAAAATGACTCAGTGAACCTGGCCTGCCCCGCAGCCGGAATTTAGGAAGCCACGACCTTTGCTCGCTCAGCTCCGCAGTTATCCCAACCTGCTCACGCTTCTTCGACTCGGATTCGTTCCGTTCGTAATCAATTCGATCATGGACGGCCACTACGGCATCGCGCTCACGCTATTCGTTCTGGCGGGCATCAGCGATGGTCTTGACGGTGTGCTCGCGCGCTCGCTCGGGCAGCGCACCAAGCTCGGGGAATATCTCGACCCGATTGCCGACAAGCTGCTGATCAGCACGCTTTTTCTTGTGCTCTCGGCGATGCACCGCATTCCCTGGCGCGTGACGGTCGTGGTCTTCGGGCGAGACATCATCATTCTGATCGTCTGCACGCTTGTGTACGCAACCACATCACTACGCGACTTCCGGCCTAGCCTGCTCGGAAAAGCCAACACCGTGGCGCAGATCGTCACGCTTGGAGCGACGCTGCTCGTAGAGATAGCACCGTGGTTCTGGATCGCGGCAGCGAAGAAGATTGGAATCTGGACCGTCTTCTCTCTGACCATCGTCTCAGCGTTGCATTATGTGTACCTGCTCGGTGTGAGATTGCACTCGACGATCGAAAGATCGACAGCGCGACCCGCGTAAACAGAACCGCGGCGGTAGCCTGGCGGCCGAAGATGGCCGAATGGCCAGCTCCGAGAGCGAGCATATCGTCTGCGGCGGCAATAATCGCAGCCGCAGCACAAGGGGCTGCCCCTCCGCCTACCCGCGTCGTTTCTGTTTAGCTTTCCGAATCCAGCACATGCTTGCGATCTTCGTCGCTGAGCAAGTTCAGGTACTCGGAGTGCTTCTTCAAGTACTTGCTTATGTACGGGCAGATCGGCACCACCTGCAGGCCTTGTTCACGGGCGTATTCCAGCGCCGTGCGCGCGAGCTTTGAGGCGATGCCACGGCCTTCGAGTTCGGGTGGGACTTCGGTGTGATCGAGCGTAAGACTCCCACCTACGTGTCGATAGCTCAGGAACGCTGTCTGGTCGCCGAACTCCATCTCGAAACGGTGCGAGCGTTCGTTATTGGTGACTTGAAAACTGCCGCCTTCGCTAGCCATGCCGGACCTCTCCGACGTACACAGCAATATACTCACCTGCGGGAGAATGGGAATGAAATTGTTCTTTTGTGCAATTTCGATGATGGCGACTGTCGTCGCCGCGGCAGCAAATCCGCCAGTTTCGTCCGCCGACTTTGACCAGTTGTATCCGGAGCTGCAGAAGCTCTACGTGGATCTCCACCAATCGCCGGAGCTGTCGCTGCAGGAGCAGAAAACCGCTGAGAAGCTGGTTGCGCAACTGAAGCCGCTCGGATACGACGTGACGCCGAACGTGGGTGGATACGGCGTTGTCGCAGTTCTGAAAAACGGCTCTGGGCCGAGCGTTCTGCTGCGCACAGATACGGATGCCTTGCCAGTCGAAGAGAAGACTGGCCTGCCCTTCGCGAGCAAGGTCCGCACTGCCGACGGCACACCGGTGATGCACGCCTGCGGACACGATCTGCACATGTCAGCCTGGATCGGCACGGCCAAATGGATGGCCGCACACAAAGACCGCTGGAGCGGCACGCTCATCATGATCGCCCAGCCTGCAGAGGAAGTCGTAAAAGGGGCGCGAGCCATGCTGGCCGACGGTCTCTACACGCGCTTCCCAAAACCGAACTTCGCACTCGCCATTCACGACGATTCGGGTTTGCCTGCTGGCGTGGTGGGCTACACGCCCGGATATGCGCTGTCGAACTCCGACTCCATCGACGTCACCGTCTTCGGCAAAGGTGGACACGGTGCCCAACCCCAGAGCACAGTCGATCCCATCGTGATTGCTGCCCGCATCGTAAGCGGACTCCAGACACTCGTCTCGCGGGAGAATAACCCTCTCGATCCAGTCGTGATCACAGTCGGCCAGATTCACGCTGGAACGAAGAACAACATCATCCCTGATCACGCGATGCTCGGGCTGTCTGTCCGCACCTACAAGAAAGAAGTTCGCGAGCGCGTGCTCGCCGGAATTGAGCGTGTGGCAAAAGCAGAAGCCGAGCTCGCCGGTGCGCCTCGCGCTCCCGAGATCAAGCTGACGGAAGGAACGATCGCCGTCTACAACGATCCCAAACTGACACAGCGGCTCGTCGCGGCACTGCGCAATGCACTCGGCGATTCGAACGTTGAGGAAATTCCGCCGAAGATGGTCAGCGAGGATTTCAGCTATTACGCGCAGGACGGAATTCCCGAAGCAATGTTCCACGTCGGCGCAGTCGATCCACAGAAGTACGCAGAAGCGCAGCGCTCAGGAACGCCGCTGCCGTCGCTACACTCCGCGCTGTTCGCGCCGGACTTTCAGCCGACGCTACACACTGCGATCGAAACCGAGGTGGCCGAACTGCTTGAACTGATGACCAAATCGCACTAAACGCGAATGGAAGACCTGCTCTTTGCTCTAGTTGAGCTGCTTCTCGAATTTCTATTGGAATTCACAGGCGAGATCGTGCTTGACCTGCTTTCGCGTATGACGCTTGAAGCCTTGCAGTCCGAGGAGCCTCGATACCCAATCGGCACTGCTTTCGGATGCTTTGCGTTCGGTGCTTTAGCTGGCGCAATAACACTGGCGGCCTTTCCTCATCCGCTCATACATCGGTCGAGGATTCACGGCATAAGTCTGATCCTTAGCCCGCTAATCACCGGCGCGGTGATGTCTGGATTGGGCGCTCTGCTACGAAAACGCGGCAAGCGAGTGGTCCAGATCGAATCATTTCCGTATGCTTTCGCATTCGCTTTTGGAATGGCGCTCATCCGATTGTTCTTCGCAGCTTAGAGGTCCAAATCCGCGCAATGCGACCAAACCGCCCTTGCTACAATCTAATGTTTGTCTTTCTGACCAATTCCCAACAAGCTAGACGGAGTCACACTTGCCAGAGACTATCTACGACGTAGCCATCATCGGCTCCGGTCCGGGCGGCTATACGGCTGCGATTCGTGCCGGCGAATACGGATTGAAGACAGCGCTGATTGAAAAAGACGCGAAGCTTGGCGGCACCTGTCTGCATGTGGGCTGCATTCCCACCAAGAGTCTGCTATTCGATGCCGAAATCTATGACCACTTCAAGGCTGCAAAGGAGCACGGCATTGAGAACGTCGACGGCATGAAGGTCAACTGGGGGACGATCCAGGACCGCAAGAACAAGATTGTCACCAAACATGCCAAGGGCCTCGACTTTCTCATGCGAAAGAACAAGGTGACCGTTGTTCCCGGCTACGGCAGACTTACTGGCCCGGTGAAGAATGGCGTGCTCGAAGTTGAAGTCACGGGCTCGGACGGGAAAAAGAGCAAGCTGCAGGCCAAGAACGTGATTATCTCGACTGGCTCGCAGGCGCGAATGCTGCCTGGCCTGAAGCCGGATTCGACCATTCTTACCAACATCGAAATTCTGTCTCTGAATTCCATTCCGAAGTCGCTGATCGTGATTGGCTCGGGCGCAGTTGGCGTAGAGTTCGCGTCGATTTACAAATCGTACGGCACAGACGTGAACGTGATCGAGGCTCTGCCGCGGTTAGTTCCCGTGGAAGACGAAGACGTCAGCAAAGAGCTGCTACGCGTTTACAAGAAGCGCGGCATCAATTGTCATCTGGGCGCGAAGGTCGAAAAAGTTGAGAAGACGAGAGACGGAGCCTCGGTAACATTCACCGGCTCCGACGGCAAACAGCAGAAGCTCGAAGCCGAGAAAGTTCTCATCGCCATTGGGCGCGCTCCGCAGACCGACGACGTGGGTCTGGACAAGACCAAGATCAAAGCCGAACGCGGCTTCATTCCAACGAATGAATGGATGCAGACGGTTGAACCGTGCATCTACGCCATCGGCGATATCGTTTTGGGAATGCCGCAACTGGCGCACGTCGCCGCGATGCAGGGCATGGTTGCCGTGGCGAAGATTGCCGGCAAGTATGCGCGTCCGGTGAAGCGCAACTTGATTCCCGGGGCAACATATTGCGAGCCCCAGATCGGCAGCGTCGGGCTGACCGAGGCTCAAGCGCGGGAGAAAGGATACAAAGTCAAAGTCGGCAAGTTCCCGTTTACAGCGAATTCAAAAGCCAGCATCATCAGCAACCACGAGGGCTTTATTAAAGTTGTCTCCGAGGAACAGTACGGCGAGATACTCGGCGTTCACATCATCGGACCGTCGGCGACAGAGTTGATCTCCGAAGCTGTGACAGCCATGCAGCTCGAAGCGACTGTCGAAGAGATGATGTTCACCATCCACGCCCATCCAACGCTGTACGAAGCGTTGCTCGATGGATTCAGCAGCGTGGAAGGCAAGGCCATCAACATCTGAGTTGAAGATGAGCGACCGTTGCCTATTGAGCGCAGATGAACTCCTCGGGTTCTATTTTGCCGAGACGCAGCGCTGGCGCGGTTGGCTTGCCGCAAATCAGAAGCTGCTGGATTTGCCGATTGACATCGCGCAGGCGAAAACCGTGCGCGACCTGGTTCTGCACATTGTTGCCGTTGACCTGCGCTATGCCGAGCGTCTGCTGGGCGAGAAAGTAAGTGATTACGAAGAACTGCCTGCGTCCACGCTGGCGGAGCTCTTCTCAACCGCCGATCGGGCGAGAGAGAAGCTGGAACGTTTCGTGGGACAGGCAAATGATGCCGAATGGGACCAGGTACTCAGCTTTACTACGCGGAGCGCAGGCACACTCTCTTCCAGCAAACGCAAGATCTTCATTCACACGCTGCTGCATGGGATGCGCCATTGGGCGCAGCTTGCAACTTACTTGCGCCAGCAAGGACACAAGCAGCCCTGGGCTCATGATTTCCTTTTAAGCGATGTGATTCGATAATGTCGGCTGCATAGGTGGCATGCCCGTTTCCGTTCGCAACCCTGATAGACGAGTCGATCGAAGCGCAACATGTCGTGTCCCTGGACGCGTCCAACTCATCAGCAGCAGCTCTCGGAACTGCAAGTTCTACGAATCTCTCTGCAAACACCTCGCACGTAAAGCACATCCAAGCCATTAGTCCCCGAGCGTTAGGGACACAAGCTATAGGAGGGTGCAATGGCAGATCCTCTGCACAACAGAGACTTTCCCGAACTGGGCACACTCACCACCGATCCGGTTGGCACAGGCCTCGAGAAGAATCGTAGTGACAGGGTCACCTACCAGGCTCCCCTTGAGGATCCGATCCGAAAAGGCGGGACGTGGTCGACTACAACGGAAAATGCCGGGAATCCCCGTCTGAATCGCACGGCGGAGCAGATTGGAACGGCGCTGGGCAAAACCGTGTCGCAGGTGAAGCGCGCCCCGGAGACCGCACGCCGCGGCCTTCATGTGGTTCGTAATCGCGCGCAGGAAGGGCAGAGCAATGCGACCGACCAGCTCTCCAGCTCAGCATCATCACTGGCCGATACTGCCCAGCAACGCGCGCGCGAGTTCGCCACTTCTGCACAGCAAAAAGCACGGGAGTTGACCGAGACGACCAGGCGCCGCGCAAGCGAGTTCGCCGACGCTGTGGAAGAGCGTGGACGCGTGCTGCTCGACAAAGCCGACGAGCTCGGTGATAAGGTCGCTGAGCGGAGCAAAGAGCTGCGCGATCAGCTCGAAGCGCGTACGCGGGAAGCACGCGCACAGGCTCGTTTGAAAGCTCAACAGGCGCGGCTGCAAAGCGAGCGCCTGATTCAGGAAAAGCCTTTGCACGTGCTCGGCGGCATCGCTGCGGCAGCATTTGTGCTGGGAGTTTCACTCCGGATTGTGAGGTCACGCAATGCAAGTCGTTACTGAGAACAACAGA
>DATEMI010000169.1:0-3335 GCA_035275665.1 Terriglobales bacterium
CGGCGTAAGCTCTGGGTCATTCCCTGAAAGGGCGGCATCTTTTCGCATCCTATGATATGCCGCCCCTTCGGGCTCAGTTCCAATTTGGGTTGCTACCCAGGGCTTACGCCGCTGGGCTTCGCATCTTTCGGAACTTTGGGCCTTGCATTCTGGTTTTGCGCATGACGGCTTATATCCATCGGCTACAAGTCGCCGTGGGTCAATCCGCAAAAATCCTCAGCTTCAGTGGTGCTTCGACCAGAAATTCGCTCTTCGCAATCTCCTCCAGCGCGGCCGCCAACTTCGCGCCGCTGCACGCCTCCACCGTAACCACGAAAGGCAGCGCGCTCTTGTCGAATCCGGGTTTTTGAAACACGGCATCGACGTTGATGTGATAACGGGCGAGCACGCTGGCGATGCTGGCTACGATTCCTGGGCGGTCCTTCACGACGAAGCGCAGGAAGTATGGTGCGACACAGTCCTTCGCTAATGCGAAATTTCGTGCAGGCCGTAGCGCCGCGATTGAGGGATGGCGCGAGAGAGTCAGCAGATCGGAGATGACCGCAACCGCAGTCGCATCACCGCCGGCGCCCGGGCCCGAAAATGCTGTGTTGCCTCCGAGCTTGCCACCGGTGATGACAACGTTTTCACATCCCTGCGCTCGCGCCAAAGCCGAAGTCTGCCTGACGAGCATGGGCTCTACGGTCGCGAACGCCTCGTCTCCATTTACGTGAGCTTCCCCAATCTGACGAATCGTGCAGCCAAGCTCTCGCGCGTACTCGAAATCTATTGGCTGCACATGAGAGATCGCCGTGCAAGGCACGGCTTCGATCGGAACCTCAGCACCGAGCGCGACCCGAGCCAGGATCACCAGCTTGGCTCGCGTGTCATAACCCGCGACGTCATCGGTGGGATCGGCTTCCGCATAGCCCAATTCTTGCGCCTGCTTTAGCGCCGAGGCGAACGGCTGTCCGCCTTCCATTTTGCTCAGGATGTAATTGCAGGTACCGTTCAGGATGCCGCAGACCGATTGCAGCTCGTCGCCGGCGAGTCCGCGCTCGACGGCGGTGATGACGGGAACGCCTCCAGCGACGGACGCTCCAAAGAGCAATTGGCAGCCGTTCTCGGCAGCGACCGCCGACAGTTCTGGCCCGAAGCGTGCGATGAGCTGCTTGTTTGCCGTAACCACAGACTTCCCTGCTTCGAGCGCAGCCTTCACCCATGAGCGCGCAGGTTCGACTCCGCCAATGACCTCGACGAGTACATCGGCGTCGCCGTTCAACACTGCATCAACATCCTCGGTCCAACAAACAGATGAATCAACCCACGAGACGCGCTTCCGCCGTACATTGCGATTGAAGACATGCGCAAGTTCCAATCCGGGAATGGCTCCAGAGCTCAGAATGCGCGCGACCGAACTTCCTACTGTTCCAAAGCCAAGGAGCGCGACTTTGCGCGAAGCTGCCGGACGAACCAACAGAGGAGCCGGATGAGAGAGAACCACAGTCTGGCTTGCCATTGCTTATGCCTCCGCCACCTGTAGGGATGGAAGTCCGAAACCGTCACGCACGATAACTGCCGGGCCGGGCACGCTCGCTGGTGCGGGAAACATGACGCGATGCATGCGGCGAACGGCTTCGTCGGCCTGGTTCTCGTCAACGACAAAGCTGAGGTTCATGTCGGAGGCGCCGTGAAAGATCATCTTCACCGGCAGTCCCGAAAGAGCGCTGAGGGCGCAGGCTGAGATCACTGGATCGCGGGCGACGTTGCGTCCCACCACAGATACCAGCGCAACACCCTCGGTTACTTTCACACTGGCGAGGCCATCGAGCGATTTTGAAAGCGATTCTGCCGATTGTGCGGAGCTCAGCAACAACGAGAGATTCGAGCGGGAAACTGCGGCAAGATCGATCAGACAATCCTGCTGCTCGGCGGTCGCGAAGATCGATGCGGTCAGTTTGGCATCCAGTCCTTGCCTGGCAAAAACTTCGGCGAGCAGGATACCGCGTTTACATGCAATCGACCGAACGCGCGGCTCGCCGTCGCAGTTCACCGTCTCAACGCGCGTACCGCGATTTTCCGGATGCCGCGAGTTGAGTACGTAAACGGGAATGCCTCCCTCTACCGCAGGCTGCAGCGTTTTGGGGTGTAACACCTTTGCGCCGAAATGAGCCAGCTCTGCTGCTTCTTCAAAGCTGATGGAGTCGATGTTCTGCGCATCAGGACAGATGCGTGGATCGGTCGTCATCATGCCATTGACATCGGTCCAGATCTCAATGCGCTCCGCGCCAAGCGCTGCTCCGACAATCGAAGCGGTAAAGTCAGAGCCTCCACGACCGAGAGTGGTTAAAACTCCATCCTGAGTCGCTCCGATGAAGCCTCCCAGTACGGGAATGCAACCTTTCTTCACCATAGGTCTTACTTGGCATTCAACGCGGGAAGCAATGAGATCCATGAGGGGAGCGGCGTGGGTGTAGTCGTCGTCAGTAACAATGACCTGGCAGGCATCGACGAACGCTGCCGGAAGATGTCGCTCGCGCAGCGCCTCGCTGACCAGTACGCTTGACCAGCGCTCGCCGAAACTTAGCAGCCGGTCAGAAGTCCTCGGGCTTAGCTCGTTGATCGCTGCTACTGCGCCGAGCAGAGCTGCAACTTCTTCGAACATGGGTTTGAGGCTAGCCAAGACCTGCTCCGATCTCCCAGCCAGAAGCACATGAGCAACTTCGGCGTGGCGCTTCTCGATTGCATGGAGCAGGCGGAGGGCTTCGTCGAGATTGCCTGCTTTGCTCAGCGCGCCGAGCGATTGCAATTGGTCGGTAATTCGCGCCAGAGCGCTGACTACGACCACCGGCTGCATGTGTTGCCGATTGCGCACGATCTCCGCTACGCGGCTGATGCTCTCCGCGCATTCCACCGAGGTACCGCCAAACTTCATTACCAGCATGGAGTCCTCCAGTTGCTCCATTCCGCAAAATAAAAAACCCACCGCCAGTTCGGCGGTGGGTTTGTCTCTTTCGGAACTTTTTATTGCTTAACTACATCCCTCCGCCGATTCGATTGTGGGCATACTTGTGCCTGTAATTGTAATTTCAATCGAAATTCGGCGAACGGACTTCATGAGTGCAAACATCCTAGAGCAGACTTCGGGCAGCCGTCAACTCAGGTGTTAGTTACTATTGGACGCCGCACCCGGTTGGGGCGATGTTCAGTTTCGGGAAGTGCTTTGATTTCAGCGCGCTGGAGGTGAGATCTGTCGGGAAAGCATTTCGTGATTTCGCGATTTCATGATTTCGTGATTTGAAACCAGACATCGCGAAACCACAGACGTTGGGTTCATCGATGCGTATAGACTTCGA
>DATEMI010000170.1:0-2532 GCA_035275665.1 Terriglobales bacterium
TGTACAACCCACCGATTTGCATTACTTCTGTCCTTAAGAAAATAGAATCATTTGCTCAGGGATGGGTTGGTAACCAGGTGTTTGTGCCCGAGTATTTGCTGCTTTTGTCTCACAGTACGAAATCCTGCTGAGTAGCACACCAGCAGCTCACGATGACTCCTAGTGAGAGTTCCTGTATAACTGCGTTTCACTTTATTCAGGAGCCGCTGGTGAACTGCAAGTTACTTCGCTGTTTTTCATGGTTCTTCTTTATTGCCTCTATCCCGTTGCTTACCTACTCGCAGGATCTTCCTCCCGCCCCCACGGCTACTCCGAGCTCAGAGCAGGAAACGGCTGCCCAGGAGAAGTCTTCCACGACAGCCAAGTCCGGACAGAAGAAAGAAGCTGATGAAGAACTGCCTGCTTCGCGTAAGCCAAAGCGCGGCCAGACCGTTGCTCAGGCGAGCGCTGCTCCTGCTTTGACTGCGAATGAAAAGAAGCCGGCGGATCCGCTCAATTCGACTGATACCTATCGTGGCCTTCATTTGCGCGGCATCGGCCCAGCATTCATCTCCGGGCGCGTGACTTCGCTCGCCGTCAATCCCTTTAATCGCGCGCAGTACTACGTGGGTGTCGCTTCAGGCGGAGTGTGGAAGACGAACAACGACGGTCTTACGTGGGATCCGGTCTTCCAGAACGAAGGCTCATTTTCCATTGGCGACGTGAAACTTGACCCGCGCGATCCGTCGATCGTGTGGGTAGGGACCGGCGAGAACAATTCTCAGCGCAGCGTCGACTACGGCGATGGTGTTTACAAATCGGAAGATGGCGGTAAGAGTTGGACCAATTTGGGACTGAAGCATTCTGAGCACATCGGGCGGATCGCCATCAGTCCCAAAGACAGCAACACTGTTTTCGTGGCCGCTGAAGGACCGCTCTGGTCTCCAGGCGGAGATCGCGGTCTCTATCGCACGACCGATGGCGGTAAAACGTGGAAGAAAGTTTTGATGGTCAGCGAGAACACCGGCTTCGCGGATGTCGCCATCGATCCTGACGATCCCGACACGATCTATGCCATCGCCTATCAACGGCGGCGACATGTGTGGACCCTCATCGATGGTGGTCCGGAGAGCGCGATCTATCGCTCCGACGATGGCGGCAATACATGGAAGAAGCTGAAATCAGGTCTGCCCACCGTCGACATGGGCCGCATCGGCATTGCCATCTCCCCCGTCGATCACAACGTGGTGTACGCAACCATCGAGGCGGCGGAAGGGAAGGGCGGCATTTTCCGCTCGAGCGATCGCGGTGCAACCTGGGAGCGTCGCAATCCATATGACGAGACCGCGATGTATTACGCGCAGATCTTCGCCGATCCCAAGAACGTTGATCGCATTTACGTGATGAACGTGCTCATTCGTGTCTCCGACGACGGCGGCAAAACCCTGCGCGTGCTCGGCGAGAAGTACAAGCACGTCGACAATCACGTGATCTGGATTGATCCGACGGATGCCAACTACTACCTGGTTGGCTGCGACGGCGGCTTATATGAGAGCTTCGATCGCGGTGCGGACTGGAGCTACAAGAGCAATCTTCCCGTAGCGCAGTTCTACGACGTAGCTCTCGATAATTCAAAGCCGTTCTACTACGTTTACGGTGGTACGCAGGACAACAGCAGCGTCGGCGGGCCTTCACGCACGCTCAAAATCAACGGCATCACCAATGAAGACTGGTTCTTCACGCAAGGTGGCGACGGCTTCCGCTCAGTGATCGATCCTGAAGACCCGAACACCATCTATGCCGAGTATCAATACGGGAACTTGACGCGCTTTGATCGACGCACGGGACAGCAGATCGGCATTCAGCCGCAGCCCGGGCCGGACAACGTCTCATATCGTTGGAATTGGGACTCGCCGATCATCATCAGCCCGCATTTGCATACGCGGCTGTACTTCGCCGCCAACAAGCTCTTTCGCAGCGACGATCGCGGAGACACCTGGAAGGCGATCAGTCCTGACCTGACGCGCCAGATCGATCGCGACAAGCTTGCGGTTATGGGACGCATCTGGGGACCGGATGCGGTGGCGAAGAACGCCTCAACATCCTTTTACGGGAATATCGTCGCGCTCTCGGAATCTCCGCAGAAAGATGGTTTGATTTATGTTGGCACGGACGATGGCCTGATTCAGGTCACCAGCGATGCCGGCCAGAACTGGACAAAATACGAGACATTTCCTGGCGTTCCCAAATTCACCTACGTGAGCCGCCTGCTCGCGTCGCAGCACAATGCAAACGTAGTCTATGCTGGCTTCGACAACCACAAGATGGGCGATTTCAAACCCTATCTGCTCAAGAGCGGCGATAGCGGCCACACGTGGACCTCGATTTCCAGCAATCTGCCCGCGAACGGCCCGGTGCTCGCCATCGCCGAAGATCCGGTCAACGCGCAACTGTTGTTTGTCGGAACGGAATTCGGCCTGTTCTTCTCACTCGATGCCGGCGGCCACTGGACGCAGCTCAAAGGCGGCATACCCACCATCGCCGTGCGCGATC
>DATEMI010000171.1:0-5734 GCA_035275665.1 Terriglobales bacterium
AAATCTTCCGCGTTAATCCGCGTCCCCTCCGCGCAATCCGCGTCGTGTTTTGGTGTTCGCTTCCGAACACTTAGTGTTGATGTCGAACATGGCAGCTGCGAGGGTTGCTCCGCAAGCTCAACAAACGCTAGGTACTCGCACGGCACAAAGGGTGCTAACTCAAAGCAGTTAGAGCCGTCTGGAGTATTCATGGAAACGTTCTTACAGGACCTGCGATATGGAATGCGCATGCTGGTTAAGTCGCCGGGGTTCTCGACCATAGCCATTCTTACGCTTGCCCTAGGCATTAGCGCCAACACTGCCATCTTCTCGGTTGTAAACGGTGTGCTGCTGAGTCGTCTGCCGTTTCCTCATTCGGAGCAGATTATATCCCTGTTCACGCAAATGCCGAACTTCAAGAACGGATCCATTTCGTACCCGAACTTTGAAGATTGGCGTCGCAACAACCGCACTTTTAGCGCAATGGCCGCTTATCGCTCCGACGGATTCAATCTTGTAGGCACCGGCGAGCCGGAGCGGCTGCACGGAGAGATGGTCTCTACCGGATTCTTCGAGATCCTTGGGGTCACTCCCATTCTGGGACGAACGTTTTCTTCTGAGGAGGATCGCATCGGCGCCAATCCTACAGTCATGATCACCGAAGGACTGTGGAAGCGGAAGTACGGCTCCGATCCGAAGATCATCGGCCAGCGGATGGAACTGAACGGCGTCGGACGCACGATCATCGGCGTCGTGCCATCCAGCTTCCATTTACACATTCAGAACTTTCAGCGCGGCGAACAAGCCAATCAGTTATACGTTCCAGTTGGGGAATACAGTGAGCCCCGTTTTCACAATCGTGCGGCTGGTTGGGGACTTGACGCCATCGGTCGCATGAAGCCTGGGGTGACATTCGAGCAGGCGCAAGAAGACATGGCTCTCGTATCGCGCGAGCTGGCTGCGGCCTATCCGGACGTGAATGGTGCGAAGCAGGCCTATCTCGTGCGATTTGAGGACGAGATTGTCGGCGCCGACGGTACGCCCGGCGGGCACAACGTCCGGCCGGTGCTGGTTGTGTTGCTAGTCGCAGTTATGTTTGTTCTTCTCATTGCTTGTGTGAACGTGGCCAACCTCTTGCTCGCCCGCTCCACAGTTCGAAATCGGGAATTTGCGATTCGCATTGCACTTGGCGCGGGAGAAGGCCGCGTGCTTCGCCAGCTCCTGACGGAAAGCATGCTGCTCGCCATCATCGGCGGCGGTTTGGGCTTGCTGCTGGCGAAATTCGGAACCTCGGCAGCGCTCGCGGCGATGCCCCGCACCATGCCTCGCGCCGAGGATATTGGGCTCGATCATCGAGTGCTCTTGTTTACGCTCATTGTGTCTATCCTCTCTGGCATCGCTTTCGGACTTGCGCCGGCGCTCAGGACAACGCGTTCAAACGTCGGCGCAACTCTGAAAGAGAGCGGCCGTTCTCTGGCTGCTGCGCGCAGCCGCACCCAGTCTTTGTTTGTCATTTTTGAAATCTCGATGGCTCTGGTGCTGCTGGTCGGCGCCGGGTTGATGATCCGCACCCTCTTCGTGCTGTGGGGATTGAGTCCAGGATTCAATCCCCACAACGTGATGACCTACTCGTTCTCCGGACCGCCCTCCTTCAAAGGCGGATCTCCGGGCACAATTCGAGCAGCCCAGCGAGAGCTTCGCGACAAACTTGCTGCAATGCCCGGTGTTGAAGCAGTTTCCTTCAGTCTAGGCGCAACGCCGATGGCCAGCGACGACGACGATAACTTCTGGATCGTAGGCAGGCCGATGCCGAAACGTAGTGAACTCCCCATGACGCTGGAATATGACGTCGAAGCTGGATATCTACAGACGATGCAGATTCCGCTGAAGCGGGGAAGGTTCCTAACCGAAGCCGATAATGAGCACGCCCCCTATGTAGCGGTAATCGACGAAACTTTTGCCGAGCAATATTTCAAGAATGAAGACCCGATCGGTCATTACATCGATCTGAATACCGATCCTTCCGATCCCAACAAAATTCCTTACCTGCAGATCGTAGGCGTGGTGGGACATATCAACCAGTGGGGTCTAGACTCTGACGCCAGCAGCCCTCTACATGCGCAGATGTATTTGTCTTATGCCCAAACTCCCGATTTCGCCCTGAAGCGCATTGGATTAGCCTCGGACGTCTACGTCCGCACTTCGCGCTCTGATGTGCCCTCGTTCGAGGAAATGCGTCATCAGTTGCTCGCCACCAATCGAGATCTCGTTGTTTACGCGCCGGAATCGCTGGAGCAAACCGTTGCTCACTCGATTGGACAAAAGCGCTTCAGCATGTCTCTTCTGGCATGTTTCGCCGCGATCGCTCTTCTGCTGGCGAGTGTTGGCATCTATGGCGTACTGTCGTATCTCGTCGGACAGCGCACACAAGAGATCGGTATCCGCATGGCGCTAGGCGCGCAAAGACTCGACGTGTTGCGCATGATCCTCGGTGATGGCGCAAGGATGGCGCTCATCGGGATCGGCATAGGACTCGTCGCAGCACTGGCGCTTACCCGGTTTATGGAAAGCATGCTCTTCGGCGTGAAGCCCACGGATCCAATTACTTTCTTCGGTGTTTCCGTCTTGCTTTGCGGCATCGCGCTTCTGGCGTGCTACGTGCCTGCACGAAGAGCAATGAAGGTAGATCCGATTGAAGCGTTGCGGTACGAGTGACCCAAAACTCAAAGAGAATGAGGTCACTAGGAAATGATGCCAGGCCCGAAGAGCCGGAAGAAGCAGAGCCCGGCGGCGTAAGCCCTGGGTAGCATACTTAAATCCGAGCCCCGAAGGGGCGGCATAAGTTTTATTTAACCGCAGCGCTTATGCCGCCCTTTCAGGGCTTGCACTTTGTCGAATCGGGAATCCCAGGGCTTACGCCGCCGGGCTCCGCTTCTTCCGGCCCTGCGGGCCTTGGCTCTCTGGATGAAGTTCGAAACGTAGCCTAACCTGCAGCTCAAAACAGCGCCAATTGCTCACTTCTTGCTTCTTTCGCATATGCCCGAACCGGTCCACGCGGCCCCGGCGCTCCAATGCCGTACTTCTTCTTGAATTTGAACATTAACGCGTTGAGATGTTTGCGATAGACCTGCGAGCCGAAGTCCCGCCCTCCGTATAGCTGCTCGTAGCGCTGCACCAGATTGGGAAATTTTTCTTTGATAAACGGCAGGAAGACGGACCGCGAGCAAGATTTTAGGAACAGAGGATTGGCGAAGATGCTCGTCGCATGTGCCTCTGACGCCGCCTTCACTAACGATTCCAATTCCTTCGGTGAATCCGTGATGCCGGGCAGAACCGGAGCGCAATTCACGCCCGCCGCAATTCCGAACTCGTTGAGCTTGCGAACCGCATCGAGCCTCAAATCCGGCCGTGGAGCACGCGGTTCGAGAATGCGCGCCAAATCGGAATTCAGTGTCGTCACGGTGATGTGGACGCCAATAGTGTTCTGATCGGCGATGCGCTTCAGCAGATCCAAATCGCGCATTACGAGGTTCGATTTGGTTACGATCCCGATCTCCAGACCTGCGTGTCTCGAGAGCTCCTCCAAAATGGAACGCGTAACAAAGTGCCGTCGCTCGGCCGGTTGATACGGATCGGTAGCTGTGCCGATCGCAATCTCCTCACCCGAACGAACTTTCTTCAGATCGCGCCGCAGCAGCCAGGCGGCTTCTTCCTTTACGAAAATCTTGTGCTCGAATTCATTGGCATCGCGCAACTCCATGAACTCGTGCGTGTAGCGCGCATAGCAGTACTTGCAGGCAAACTCGCAGCCGCGATAAGGATTGATGGTCCAGACGAAGGGAAGCTTCCGTTTCGGATCGCAGCGATTCAGGATCGAACGGACCGGCAGCGAGAAGAACTCAACCTGATGTCCGTTATCGACGTGCTCAGCTTCGCTGGCGAGCTTGGCAATTCCGACTAGGCGCGGAGTCGAAGGAATGACATACAAGGGGAGAGAAGCCATGCGAAGCATTTCGCCTTATGTTCGCCAACAGTCTAGCTGGCTGCGGAGACAAAGTCAAAAGCTTTTGAACACGGAGCACACGGAGGGCGCAGAAAGGACGACATCCTAAATCACCTGAATTGCTAATTGGCCCAAAGGGAACCGGGGAAAGCTTGGAACTTCCATGCAAACCTCCGCTTCCTCCGTGTTCAATCTTTTGGCCGCTCCACCCGCAATTTCATTCCATACTTTGGCCGCAAAGTGATCAACGGCATGAGTTCTACTTTGGTCTGCGGCACGATCGAGAACTTCCAATTTCGAGCGATGCTGGCGAGCAACAGCACGCCTTCCATCCACGCGAACGATTCTCCAATACATTGGCGCGGCCCAGCGCCGAATGGAAAATAAGAAAACTTCGGACGCGAGGCGCGGGTTTGCGGCGTCCAGCGTTCAGGATCGAAACGAAGGGGATCAGGATGCCAGCGGGGATCGCGGTGCGTGATCCATTGCGAGGTAAGAATGATTGCGTTCTTTGGAAATGTGATGCCGAATGCTTCGTATGGCTCGATCACGGTGCGAGCAATCCCCCAGGCCGGCGGATAGAGTCGCATCGATTCGCTGAAGACCATCTCGGCGTATTTCAAATTGGGATAATCTTCCGGCTGCGGCGCCCGTCCGCCGAGAATGGTATCCAGTTCATTCGTCAGACGCTTGGCTATCTCCGGATGCTGCGCCAGCAGAAAGAATGTCCAGGTAAGCGCGTTGGCGGTGGTCTCGTGGCCAGCGAGGATCAGCGTCACGCATTCGTCGCGCACCTGATCGTTGTCCATACGTTCGGGGCTGCCGGCTTCGGTGTCTTCGGCAGCGAGCAGCATGGACAGCAAGTCGCCGCGATCTTCTCCCGTCCGTCTGCGCTCCTCTATGAAGCGATAGATGATGCGATCGATCTGCGCGCGTGCCTTCTTCAGGCGCAACACTGGCGGGATTGGCAGTCTCTCCAGATATTCCGAAAAGGGAAGGACGGCGAACTTGAACAGGTGCATGAATGTGTTCAACGCCTGTCCAATATCACGCGAGTCGCGTTCCACGTCGGTGTCGAAGAGGGTTTTCCCGACGATCGCCAATGTGAGCCGCATCATCTCCTGATGAACATCGAGCACATCACCGCTGCTCCAGTTCTGCTGATGGCGCTCGGCGTAATCGACCATCGCGCGTCCGTATCCGAAGACTCGTTGGCGATGGAATGCAGGGTGGATGAGGCGACGCTGCCGAAGATGGAACGCATCCTCGCTCGTGAGTAGACCGTTGCCGAGCACCTTGCGCGAGCGCTGCATCACGCGGCCCTGATGGTGATTGCGCGAGCGCATGACGAGCATGTCCTGCGTCATGTCTGGATGGAACAGCATGAAGACTTCGCGCCCGAGCGTGCGGTAGTGGACTAGATCACCGTACTCGCGGTGCAGCTCTTCCATGTAGAGAAGGGGATTGCGCCGCATCGCCATCAGTGGCGACAGGGCGAGAATCGAACGCGGGCCGCGCGCAACGATGCGAGCCGATTGTGCTGCCGAACTCATGACGCAGTCTCCTGAACTCTAGCCGTTTCTGCGGCGCCCTCGCCTGTCGCGAAGGACACCTGATTGGCTCGTAACAATGTAGAAGCGCACGCGGAAAGGTATGTCACGGCAATGATTCCATAAGCCGTACTCAATCCAATTCGATGCGCGGAAAAAGCTACGGCATAAGCAAGTCCCAGCTGCAGCAGCGTGCCCATGA